>CAYTHS010000140.1:0-6024 GCA_964437665.1 uncultured Oscillospiraceae bacterium | reverse complement strand
ATCTAATTCGTATGGGACATTTCCCTAGCAATAGAATCCTGCGAATCGAACGGGCGCTTGCGCCGCCGGATGTTGCTTATCTGCTCGAGGTCACCCCAGGCGCCCCGGTGTTTCATCTGGAGCGTCTTCGCTTTTCCGACGGGGTCCCTCTGGCCATTCACGACTGTTATTACCCGCTTGCAGTCTGCGGAAAAGTGCTGACTACGGAGTTCAACGAGGAATCCATCTATTGTTTTTTGGGAAAAAACGGCCTAATGCCCACACAAGCAAAGCAGACTGTTGACGCCCGCAACGCAACCGACGCCGAAGCTTCGCTGCTTGCTGTTCCCAGAAACGGCGCCTTACTGCACATTGTGCGCATCTCTTCGACGGCAAACAATATTCCAGTCGAGTATTCCGACATGCTGTATAACCCCTCCCGTTACGATCTTCGAATGGATTTGTATCGATAATACATAACAATGTAATTTTCATTCTCTTCTAAAAAGGAGGATGGTAATTGCGTTATATAAAAAATAATTTTCAATTATTTGATTCAAATGACCTTCGCCCTAAAAAAGTGGCGCACCTAAATTAGAAAAAACGATAAATTGAGCAGCGGAAAGGTGGCCGAAATGAAATAGAGCAAGTACACAGAGGAGATTGTCTTTTCTTTGAAACTGGTGGAATCTGGCATGATCATATTTGCACCCATCCGCAACCAATCGCACGATTGTATCGCTTTGTGAAGGTTTATTCAGCTAAGCACTCACGAAATGATACAATTCGTGAGTGCTTTTTCGGGTTATGTTGTCCTGATTGTTCGTGTGGAGATCGGTTGTATATACCTCTCGACATAAACGGCAAGCTAATTTGCACCCACCTCCGAGGAAACGCGCAGGAGTATGGAGGTAACGCGCGAGAGTATAAAAACCAGGCAAAACCGCTTAACCCCCCGCAATTATACTCGAAATTCGCAAGTTTTAATCGCAATGGCCCAATATTGTCACTTTAAAGTAGCCATAATCTCTATAAGGCTCACACCTGCCTTGTACAGGCCCATGGCAGTGTCGACAAAGGAGTCGTCGTTTATGCCTTCGAGCGCGCTCGCAGAATACTTCACGTCGCCGGGATTGATTTTTTCCGCAAGTTCGGATATTATATCAGTAGCGACTGATGAGCTTGCCGCGTCGAAGCCACTTTCAGTAGAAGCGCCGGATTGCAAAAGGTCGCTATTTTTATATTTCCAGCAATACAGCTGATACTCGGCATTATGTGCGTCAAGCAAAACATGTCGTACAGCCAGAGCAATACCGCCATATTTGTTTTCTCCGGTTTTTACCGGCACATAAAAATGATCCCAGTAATCGACCTTAGCCGCTTCGCTTGCTCCGCTATGAATATCGTGTGACGAACTATACAAATATTCCGCCAAATCGAATATTCTTTTTGCGTTCATTAACGCGGCCGCTTTTTTTTGCGTAAGATTCATGCGATTATACGGAACCGCATGACTCACAAAGTTTTCATATACGCGAACCTGAATTTCTTCGTCGGCCGCCTGAAATGTGAGTTCAATTCCGCTGTCGACGAACGCTTCGCGCAAAATTTGCCGAATGTCATCGTACAATCCGGCTTTTGCCTGTTTTAGCGTTTCACCTCTTTCTTTCTTCGGCATTCGCCGCAGGTCCGGAAAATATTTTGCCAGCCTCTCCCGGTCTTTTTCTGTTATCTCGTAATATGCCCCGCGGGAAACCATATCCGTATGCAACGCGTTTCGGTGTTCTTTCGCGGCGTTCGTATCGCCTCCCGTAATGAATTTCCTTGTACTTTCGGCCATCAGGCTCGGTTTAACGTCGCTTCCCGAAAATTTTACATCGCCGAGCTTGACGTTTTCATCCGTTTCTGATACATTCTCAGTAGCAGGAGGCATAAAAACGGCTTCTTCGGAAGCACTCGTTGCGATGAGGTTCGACGGGGCGTCCTGCTCAAGCGTCTGAGTTTCAGACGCTTTTATTTTTTTCGCTGATATGCCATAAACATACTGGTTCTCGCCGTTATCTTTAACGCTGATAACCACTTCGACCGGTACTTGCTCCGGTTTTCCCTTGACGTCACGTTCATACAGGATTTTCGAGACGAAGTAGTGATACTCTTTAATCCCCCGGTGTGAGTATGTGCTTTTGGGGCGCGCGGGCAAAGAATGCTTGTACGGTGAAGTCTCCGTCAACTCGTAAATGTCCGGGGTAAGGTTGAGTGTCATCTTCCTGTCAGAATTCGTACCGTGCCGCTGTCCGTACATCAGTTCTGTTGCGTCCGTCTGCTCCCCTTCAATAACGGTCGGGTCAAACTTTGCAAACGTTTTATCTCCAACCACTGCGCCGCGCCCGAAGGAACGCTCTCCCGTTTCCTGAATTCCATGCAGTGCGGCAGTCAGCATCCCTGCAAAATCCGTTACCGCCAGCATGGTTTTTCCCTGCGCATCCCGGCCGGCTGCATGAAACGCAGACCCCCATATGGGGCCGGACGCGCCGCCGCAATGCTCCATGATCACCAAAGAACAGGCAATCAGAAATTCTCCGATATCGTTGTTCCCTTTACAAACAATCTGCTGCCATTCCCGCTTGAGTTGCTTAAAACCCTTAGCAACGCTCATGCCAAAATCTCCGTCACCAGCATGCGAATCCAACTCGCAGAAGGGCGCTTCCTGTTCGATAATAAACGTGCCCATACGGTCAATAAGATACATCATGTTTTCAATCGATAGATTTTCATTATGTATTCTCGCAAAACGTCCGTTCACCAAAGCATCAAAAGAAAGAATCGTATCATTCCCATCGTTGCCCGGGGCCTCTTCATATTGCGCCATCGGTGTTTCCCCGGCCGCATGAAATGCCGGCGTGTCGCATTTTGCACTCATGAGTTTTTTAATTTGCGGATTCATTTTCATAACAGAAATAGAAGCGCCCATCATATCGATACTGGTCACATAATTGCCGATGAACTCACGATAGACTCGAATATTTCGTTTGGAAAGCTCCCGAAACGCCGCCTTGTTCAAAACATATAATTCCTGCAAGGGCGTCCCGCCGAACCCATTGATCAACACCGTAACTTCGTCTTCCGCCCGAACGGCAAGATCGTCGACCAGCGCGGAAATCATCCTTTTCGCCAGTTCATCGGCGGAAAGCAGCTTCTCGCGCCCAACGCCGGGCTCGCCATGAATCCCAACGCCATATTCCCTTTCCCTGTCGTTCATTTTAAATGTTGGCGTGCCCTTTGCAGGCACCGTACAGGATGAAAACGCAAACCCAATTCTGCGGACATTACGAATCGCATCCTCCTCCGCCGCCTTCACCTCTTTTAGGTCCCAGCCACACGCGGCGGCTGCACCGACAATCTTGTGTACAAGAATCGTCCCTGCCACGCCCCTACGTCCGACCGTATAGAGGCTGTCCTGAACGGCGATATCATCGTTGACAATCACGTAATCCACATCGACATCGCCCTCGGCGAGGAGGTGCGCTGCGTTTTTAAAATTCATCACGTCACCGCTGTAGTTTTTGATGATCAGCAACGTTCCTTTTTTGCTCGCCGTTTCCATGATTGCATGGTAAATCTGAATCTGCGAGGGAGAAGCAAAGACGTCCCCACAGACCGCCGCGTCCAGCATGCCGTCGCCGACAAATCCCGCATGCGCCGGTTCATGACCGCTTCCGCCGCCGCTGATCAGACTGACTTTCTACTGATCGATCTCTTTATTCGTTATGATATTATATTTTGCATGTCTCACTTCTGGTTCAAGCAACCAGCATAGGTCTGTTTCCGAATACTGAGCGGCCAAATCTCGATTATTCGTCCTTGCGGCCGGATCTTGTCGTTTGCGATATTGTACCCAACCCGCCTGTAACGGAATTTCTCCGGCTTGCAAAAAAAGCGGATGCAAAACATTTTCCGGCTTTGATATGCTGATCAATCAAGCCGCCATCAGCTTTCAGTTTTGGACAAATCAGACTGGGCCGATTGCCGTTATGAAAGAAGCGCTTTTGCAAGAGTTTACCGCGGATATTTAGGGTGTGTTTCTAAAGTCTGAAAATGGGGGCTTTTAGTTCGTGTTTTATCGATTCTGTCATGCTAAAAAACTCCCTCTTCACAATCCCGGCAGATCCCTTCCCCGTTTTACCACAATGGACCGGCCTGGTTAGCCAAGTATTCACGATATGTGAAAAGCCCGGATAACCGGGCTTTTGTTTGTCAACAAAATCCTAAGTCAAAGGCTTTAAGGCAGTTAACGAGTACCTTTCCAGCGGCCGTTTTGCGTGCCTTCTTTCTCGTCAAAATACCTTTCATCGACTTAGTGTTCAATTTATGCTTCATTACGCGCTTTGTCCCGCTCCGCCAGCTCAACCAGCATTTTTTCATGCGACTTTTTATCGAGCGGATAGTATTTCATGCCGATGATTGAACAGAGGTGGCCAATCGCCGGGAAGCCGAAATACATCGCTGCAACCGCCCAGAACATCGTCGGCGACGCAGCGGTTTCCGTAACGCTGACAAATCCGATGCCGGTCAGTATCGCCCCGATGATCAGCGTCCCAAACGAACTGATGATTTTGTCGATGAACGAGAATGAAGTCCCAATCATGCCAGGCACGAATCTTCCGTTTTTATAGTACTCATAGTCGGCGGAGTCAGCGATCATAGATATAACGTTGATATCCCCCGCTCCGGTGGTCAGCAGCAGATTGATCACCACAATCGCGACGACCCACAACAGGCTGGACGGATTCAGCGTAATCAGATAGATTGCCAATAGGCCGAAGATAAACCCACCCCAGGAAGAAAACGTAAAGGTCTCTTTTCTTCCATATTTGTTGATGATCGGAATCATCAAGAACATCGCAAGTATCATTACGGGCATCGATAAAAAGGACGCCGTGGTCTGCATCGCAGAATCGCCGACAACATAGAAGTAGAAAAGCACCGTCAGCCCGCTATGCATCGTCTGTGTAATTTTGTTTGTGGATGCGGCGACAATCAGCATCTGCAACGCCCTGTTCGTTTTAAAGATGCTCACAAAGTCCTTAAGCTTTGGTTTCTTTGCCGCTTCAAGTTTCATGTAGTTTTCTGTTACATCTTTTTTCTTGAGGGCAAGCACCACAAACACGGCAAAGACAATCTGAATCGCTCCAAATACAATCCCCGCCAGCTTCCATGCTTTCGTGCTGCCATACCCGCCGAACATACCCGTAATCACAGGAACTCCCGCAATCGCTACCATATATACTACGAGCGTAAAAACCATACCCAGAGCATTGATCAGGCTGCGCTGCTTGGGAACCGCCGTCACGATCGTCTGCGCAGATTTCGTGCATGCCGTCTGCGCCGTGTAACCAAGTACCCAAATTGAGTATACTACGATAATATAAACCAGATTTGCAGCGTCGGATCCCAGATTAATGCCGCTGAACATCAGCGCGATCATTGCCGCCGAAAGGATTGCTCCGCCGAGAATCCAGGGACGGAACCTTCCGAATTTTGTGTCCGTTCTATCGATTAGGATGCCGATAAGCGGATCGGTAACTGCGTCAAAGAGCCTTGTAGCAGTCATGATGGAGCCTACCAGCAGCGCCGAAAATCCATAAACTTCGGTGCAAAACACAAGGAAATACAATGATATCAGAAGATATACGGCATTGGTGGATGCGTTGTTGAAAGAAAACCCCAACAACTGCCCTCCCTTTGCTTTATTAATCTTCTCAATGTCCAGTTGGATAGAATTCCCCTTTTCCATTCGTTTTCTCCTTCAGTATTATTAGGTTATGTTTCTAAAACCGCCAAAGTGCATTTTCACCGTCTCATCTTACATATTTTTGTTGAAAAGCCTCGACGCAGCACTACTGCGCCTGCGTTTTTCGCCTCAATCTGAAAGCCGATTTGGTAAAACTGCATCATTTAGACTTTAGAAACACGCCCCAGTCACAGTAATAAAAGTTAGTCTTCCGTTGTCGTTTGGGCCAATGGGGTTCGTTCGTCGGTCAGGTA
>CAYTHS010000139.1:0-6051 GCA_964437665.1 uncultured Oscillospiraceae bacterium | reverse complement strand
ACCGTTCAGGACTCTTGAAACAGTCGATATTGAGACGTTCGCCTGCTGCGCCACCGTCTTGATTGTTATGGGACTATCCATACAAACCAGCTTTCCTTAAAATAATAGTCATTATATCATCTAACATATTATTCTGTAAATTTATCTCACTTTACTACAGCAACCCCGTCAGTTTCCACCATGGAATCTCCACCAGCAGAATGACGATGAATACCACTGCCGTAAGCGGGATTCCCAATCGTATCACATGGGAATCTGTGTATTGTCCGGAATTGTCGCCCAGGCCAACGAGCATCGCCATATGCTGATGTGGCAGGATATAGTGAAAAGCGATGGAAGAGTATACGATCAAAGCCGGAACCAGCGGATTGATCGAGGTACCGGAAACAAATCCAACGAACGCAGGTATCGTAATCGACATCACCGACATAACGCTGCCCAGTATCATGTGCAGGAAGATCGAAATCACCGCCAGCAGCAGCCCGAACACGAATAGGTTGCCCGGCACCTGCGACGGCAATACGACTGAAGCGATCCATTCGTTCATCCCGGTTATGCTGCCGACGGTTCCGATTGCCATGGCCGCCGAAAGAAACAGCAGCGTATCGAACGGAATGGCCTTCCAGGAGTCCGCTTTTAATATACCGCCAATATATGGTAAGCTCATCATAACCGTAACAAGCACGGTTATCCAGCCAAGATGGATTCCATGCAGCGAGTCTGTCGCCCACAAGACCACTGCAATTGCTACCCAAACGATGGTTCTCTTTTCAGCTCCGCTCAGTTTCCCAAGCGAGTCGAGCTTGTCCTGTATAATCGTTTTATCCAGCACCAGCTTGTCCTTTGGCTTAAACAGCAGCAGGATGAGCAGGCAAGTCAGAACGCTCGCCGCAATCGACGGGATTCCCATATGGTAAAACCAACCAATCCAGCTCAGCTCCATACCTGACAGGCTGACGGCAACCACGTTGATCGTGCTGTCCGCCGTAAGAAAAATCATTGCCGTGGGTACGCAGCTGGCAAACACCGACAAACCGATAATTGCCGTATCGTGCCTTGAAAGGTTCGCGCTCTTTGCAATTACGAGCATGACGGATAAAATCAAAAAGGCTCTCGGAAACGGATGTGGTATTATCAGGCCAAGAATGACCTGCAGGGAGAAGCAGGATATAATGATGCTTCTGAATGAATGCACGAATTTCAGGATATACATATATGCGATTCTTGTGCCAAGGCCGGATTGTTTTACGGCGTCGCCAATCAAAAACGCACCCACGACCAGATATACAACAGGCGTCGTCCAAATTGAAAACACATCTTTTGCCGGTGCGACATTGAAAACCACCAGGCTCACTAAGTAAAGCATCGAGACGTACCCGGCCTGCGATACCTTCGTCGCCCAGAAAATAACTGTCATCAGTGTCAGCGCCAGAGTCTTTTGTCCTTCCGCACTCAGACCTTCTAAACTCAGATTCCAGACAACGATTAATACGATAAGCCCGCTCAGCAATCCAAAAAACTGCTTTGTCTTCATGAATTTAACCATTGAGTATGTATCCCCGTCCCTTCCGGTCTTTATCGGACCTTTCGATCAAGAAACGGGAAAACGATTGCAAGACATAGTATATAATAGTTATCGCTGATATGCAACAATTATTTTATTTTCGTAAATTTATCGAAAAATATTAACGGTTTTTATAAAATTTAGTATTGACATTATAAAAAAGTGTGTTATATAATTTCACCACGGGAAAACGTTTGCTAATAAAACTTAATCGAAAGGAGATTTTCAAATGAGGAGGGTCACTGTTCTAGCCTTGTCTGTCGTATTGCTGCTTTCCGTATTTTTCACAGGCTGTACGACGGCGAAAACCACCGAGACCGACCAGAGCAATGCCGCAGCGAGCGAACCGGCTGAAGAAGTCGTGCAGCAAGAGGAAACCGAAAGTAACGAGGTTGAAACAAATTTCCCCGAAAAGGGCGTTACCGTCATTGTTCCATGGTCGGCCGGCGGAATCACGGACAGAGTATCCAGAGTGTTTGCACCCGCTTTAGAAAAGAATCTTGGAGTCCCTGTAACAGTGGTCAATAAGGAAGGCGCTTCCGGCGCCGTTGGAACCGAATACGTGTATTCGCAGCCAAACGATGGATATACGCTGTTGTTTTCGGCGGAAACGCCCGCGCTGTTCCAGGTTATGGGAACCAGCGATCTTAGCTTTGACGATTTTGAAGCGCTGCATATGATTGTGCAGGACACTAAACTCGTCGTAGTTCCGGGCAACTCCCCTTATGAAACATTCCAGGACCTGGTCGATGATATTAAGGCGCGTCCGGGAGAAATCAAACTTTCCTACTCGGGCCCCGGCGCGAGCGGTCACATCGTCGGCCTATTATTAGGCGAAGCGGGTTTGAGCGTTTCCGCTACGCCGTTCGGCGGCGGCGGGCCGGCGATGCTGGCCGCCATCTCGGGTGAAGTGGATCTCACCTTCGGTAATTACGGAACGGTTAAAGACTATCTTGAAACCGGCGAACTCAGAGCGCTTGCCGTACTGTCCAATGAAAAATCGGACATCCTGCCGGATTTGCCCGCGATCTCCAGCGTGCTGCCGGAGCTCGAACCGTATCTTCCCATGCATTTCCCCAATTGCTTCATCGTCAAAAAAGGAACCCCGCAGGAAATCAAGGATATTCTGACCGAAGCAATCAGTAAAGCCACGCTTGAACCCGAATGGACGCAGTTTGTGGAAGAACAGTCGTACATACCGCTCTATGATATGACGCCGGATGAAATTGATGCTTATTGGGATCAGTTTACTTCGATTACGTCCTGGCTTCTGTATGACTCGGGCGCTGCGCAGAACAGCCCTGAAGACTTTGGCATCGAACGGTATATCCAGAAATAACAATCAGACCGATAGTATTCAGCAACTCCTGTTGCTGAATACTATCGTCTTGGTCGAGGAGGAGCAGCTATGGGCAGAACAGATATCCTGAAAAGGGATGGTTTTTTAGACAGCATCGTTTTATTGCTCATCTCAGCATTCATAATCAAAAACGCTTTTTCGCTGCATAGGTTCGGGGACTGGTCACTTTCCCCCGCGTTATTCCCTTTGGGCATCGCGATACTGATTGCAGTTTTAGCCGTCGTATTGCTTGTGAACAGCATCAGAAAAGAATCCAGGGACGCCGGTGTAACAGACGCGGGCAATTACAGGAAAGTATTTTTTGTATTGGTCTTTTCTATAGCATATTTAGTCTTATTGCCATTACTGCATTTCATCATTTCTTCCATCATATATCTGGTGCTATTGCTTATAACCTTGGGAGAGCGCAGATGGTGGCTGATCGCCTTGTTATCGGGCGTCACAACAGTATCGATCTACTTTTTGTTTGGAAGTCTTCTACACGTGCTTCTTCCGTAATTAAGGAATAGGAGTAAGGCAAAATGATACAGGACATTATTACAGTAATTGATTTCAATTTCATCCTTTTCGTGTTCCTTGGCGCTGTTGCCGGCTTGTTTGTAGGCGCAATGCCCGGCCTTTCCGTCACGATGGCGACGGCTCTGCTGGTATCGATCACGTTCACTTGGGAAACCAACTATGCTATGGCGTTGATCATGGGCGTCTATGTAGTGGGTGTTTTCTCGGGCGCCATAACCGCAATCCTCATCAATATCCCAGGCGCGCCGGGATCCGTAGCAACAACTCTGGATGGCTACCCGATGGCAAAAAACGGGCGGGCTTCTTTGGCGCTGAAGACGGCCACCTTGTATTCGTTCCTCGGCAGCATCATCGGCCTGCTGATATTGGCGGTCAGCGCAAGTCAGGTCACAAAACTGGCGTTGGCCTTTTCGCCGTTCGACTACTTTCTGTTGGCGGCGTTCGGGTTGACGACGGTCGGTTCCTTAACATCCAAGAATTTTACAAAAGGCTTGATTAGCGCCGCACTGGGCGTATTCATCAGTACCATCGGCATGGACCCGATTATGGGAATTGGAAGGTTCACCTTTGGAATCCCTAATTTGCAAAAGGGCATTCCTGTTATCGCTACGCTGATCGGTCTGTTCGGCTTTTCGGAAATATTTTATCAAATCAGCAAGAAACAGGGTAAAGCCGTAATGCTCGATGCGACCAAGGACAAGGTCACGATACGGGAGCTGGTGCGGCACTGGGGGCTGGGCCTGCGTTCGTCTGTTATCGGAACGCTCATCGGTGCTCTGCCGGGAGCGGGCGGCCCCGTCGCTTCGCTGCTGGCATACGACCAGGCGAAACGATCCACAAAAAACCCGCGGGTTCCGTTTGGCGAGGGCGCGGTCGAAGGAATCGTAGCCAGCGAATCGGCCAACAACGGCTGCATCGGCGGCGCGCTGATCCCCATGCTGACACTGGCGGTTCCGGGAGACGCCGTCACGGCGGTTATCCTGTCGGCATTCTACGTGCACGGGCTGCGGCCGGGGCCGTTGCTTTTCCGCGAAAGCCCGGAAATGTTCGGCATCATTCTGGCGGGCGGGTTTATCGGCTGTTTCATGATTCTTCTGCTGGGCTTAACGGTAGGCCCGCTGCTGGCCAAAATTGCGATCGTTCCGCAGAAGCATCTCCTGCCGATCGTCGCGATACTGTGCGTTATCGGCGCCTATGCAGCGAGCACCAATTCCTTTGATATCCTGATCATGATCATCTTTGGTTTCATCGGCTTTGTGATGCGCAAAAGAGGTTTTCCAGTGGCTCCAATGGTACTGGGGCTTGTGCTGGGCGGCATAATGGATTCGAATTTCAGAAGAGCGATTTCCCTCGCATCGTCTTCGCAGAATCCGATTGCCGATTTGTTCTTAAATCCCATCAGCATCGTACTGGTTTTGGCGATCGTGTTCTCGATAGTTTCGAAATTCATACCGTTTCAACAGATTTTCGGAAAAATACTCCGAAAAAAGAAAGAAGCTTAGCTAAAACGAATTAAGGAGTACGCAGAATGAAGTCATATATTTGCAAGCACAATCTCTCAGGGGAATTATCGGTGCCTGGTTCAAAAAGTCATACGATTCGCGCGGCGCTTATCGCCACGATGGCGCAGGGCGAGTCCGTAATCAGAAACCCGCTCGCAAGCGGAGATACTCTTGCGGCAACCAAGGTCGCGTCTGCGTTCGGCGCGAAATGCCGGCTTGAGGACGATAACTGGACGATCGCAGGCGTCGGTTCCCGGCCGCAGGTGCCTGACGATATCATCAATATCGATAATTCCGGAACAACTTTGTACCTCTCGATGGGTTTGGCCGGTCACGTGCCGGGCTGGACGGTTTTTACCGGCGATAAGCAGATACGCAGAAGGTCGGTGCGCGAATTGCTGGATACGCTTAAAACGCTTGGCGCAGCCGCCTTCGCAACCAGAATGGATGCGGACGCGGCGCCCGTCGTTATCAAAGGGCCGCTTCACGGAGGAGACGTCACCCTCAATGGAAAATACTGCCAGTTCGTGTCCTCCGTCCTTCTCACGGCGCCGCTGGTGGACGGCAGAGTACGCGTAACGGTAGAAGACCCGAAAGAAACGTCCTATGTGGCGATGACGATCGACTGGATGAAAAAAACGGGCATACAGCTGACGTATGATGCGGAAACGTTCAAATACTTTGAAATAGATGGCCCGCAGGCGTATCATAGCTTCGACGCAGTTATTTCCAGCGACTGGTCCGGCGTTGCATTCCCTCTTTGCGGCGCGGTCATAACAAACTCCGCCGTAACGATCAATAACGTCAATTTCGACGATGTGCAGGGCGATTCAAAAATTGTCGACGTACTGCTCAAAATGGGAGCGGACATAACGGCGGATCGGAAACACAGCCGTCTCGTCGTCCGCGGCGGAAAAACGCTCGAAGGCATCACCGTCGATTTGTCCGAAATGCCGGATTCCCTGCCTGCGCTTTCTGTCGTGGCGTGTTTTGCAAATGGAACGACAAGGTTTGAAGGCGTCGGCATGATCCGGAAAAAGGAAACCGACCGGATTGCCGTCATGAAGGAAGTCCTGACAAAAATGGGAGCGGAAATCGAGGACGAA
>CAYTHS010000138.1:0-6062 GCA_964437665.1 uncultured Oscillospiraceae bacterium | reverse complement strand
GGCTTTTCAACAAGAATATGCAAGTCGAGACGGCGGAAATGCGCTTTTGTGATTTAACAAACACACCCTAATATATTGGTTGTGAATAAACAAAAAATGACGATTCTGAACTGTTACATCGACCCGACTGGTTGAATTCTTCTAACCGATAGTGTAATATTGGAAATAACGAAAATTCAGGGATGGAGATCAGGCAGGGAGTGAGAGACGTCATCATTTCCGAGTATTTCTCCAGCATTCTGCTGGCGATAATATTCGTTTATTCGCTGATGGACAGGAATCGATCTTCGCTGAAGCAGCAGGTCTTCCGCGTCAGCATTCTAACCACATTTATCTTGGTCCTTTCAATTATTGCGTCATTTTTTATTACCGGCAGCCAGAGCGGCGTATCACCGCGGCTGCGCTTTGTGGCGTCGTCTTTTCTGTATATCGCCACGTGCTGCTCAATTGCATCGGTTACCGGCGCGATGGTCGTAACGATTTTCGATTTTCGGGCTGATTCGCCAAAACTGCGGATTGCCGCCATTACAATTACAGTTGTCTGCGCATTAGAAATACTGCTTGCTTTGGTAAACGTCTTTACAGGATGGCTATTTACGATCGATCCGGACGGCGTGAGCCATAATGGTCCTCTGTACAGGATTGATCTCGTGTATTTACTGCTATCGTTTGTTATGATCATAATACTGTTGCGAGTTGAAGGGAAACGCGTAAAGCGCTCTTCCAGGATTATCCTGTACACGCTTCCGGTGCTGGCTGTAATCCTGGGAATCTACCAGCATCTTTATATCGGCAGCGTACTTACGGGAACGATTCTCAGTTCGGCGCTGTTAGTGCTGTTTATCTATGGTCAGCAGCAAAGGCTGCATACCGATCCACTGACGGAACTTTCCAACCGCGAGGCTTTTTTCCATGCCCTGCAGCGTCTCTCTGTTCGTCAGCGTGGGTTCCGTGTGATCATGATTGGGCTGGAGCAGTTCAAATTCATCAACAACACGCTTGGCCAGCGTCTTGGGGATGCATTTTTGCGTGAGGTTGGGGTGTTTCTTTCAGCGCTCGATCCGCGCGTAAGTGCATACCGGTTTACCGGCGTGGAGTTTGCATTGGTTGCGGTTAACATTCCGGATCAATCGTATGAAACGCTCTTTTCTCATATTTCGGAACGTTTCCAGCACCCTTGGCATGCGGAGGGTGAGGCGGTGTACCTTAATGCGGCGATTTCGGATATTCGTCATCCAGGACAGGTTGTTGAAGTTGACGAATTGATTGCCGCACTGGAATATTCCGTTCGAATCGCGAAGAAAGATGAGACCGCCGGTGGTGTCGTTCGCTTTGACGGACAATTGCGGAGCGCGTTTGGGCGAAGGAACTATGTTCTCGCTCAGATGGAGCGTGCGTTGGCACAGGAACGGTTCTTCATTTACATACAACCGGTGTACGATTGCGCAAAAAAATGTTTTTCGGGCGGGGAAGTGCTGCTTCGGCTCAACGAAGACAGTGGACGCCCGATTTCACCAGGCGAGTTTATCCCGCTTGCGATTGAGGCGGGAATTGCAACAGAACTCGGTTGGATGGTGCTGGAAAAAACCTGTCGTTTCATCAGTGAAAATCGGCATATGAGCGTCGACTGGTTTTCCGTCAATATCTCATCCCAGCAAAATGAATTTGACGAGACCGTGCGCAGGCTGGAATTGCTGCTTGAAAAATATGATATTCCACCAAGCAGCATCAAACTTGAGATTACGGAACGCGTTCTGCTCGACGACTTGGACAGGGCACGCGCGACAATCAATAAGCTTCGTGAACAAGGGGTCGGTGTGTTCCTGGACGATTTCGGAACTGGGTACTCCAACCTTGTCAATGTGATGTCCTTGCCGTTTGAATGCATCAAGATCGATAAGGACCTGCTGCGGGGAATCGCACAGAATCCTAAAGCATACGGTCTGTTGCAGACGGTTGTCAACGGCATCCGTAATATGGAGACGATCGTGCTTGCAGAAGGCGTGGAAACACAGGAACAGGATTCGATTGTTCATCGGCTCGGGATCGATTTTATTCAGGGTTACTATTATGCGCGTCCGATGCCGCCGGAGGAATTTCTCTGGCTGACTCGGCAAACCGCGAAATTTTGTGGCAGCAACGCGCTAAAAAACAAAGAAAAATCGTTGCTGCGGCGTTTCGAACCAGACCGGAGACCGGTCTTTTAGGACCGCGTTTTTTCTGCCGATTATTCCGAGGATGGGGCGAACCGTCTTCATAAAAACGAGTGCATCGCTCATCTGGTTTCGGACGGCAAAGAGCACTGAGAAACCGTCCGAAACGAGTAATCCGCTGTGCCAGACGAACCGGCGCAGACGGAAAAGAGGGTTAAGTGCTGCGGATATTAACAATCCAGAAGGCTTTTTAGCAGAATCAAGCGCCGCATTACAGCGGCGCTTGATTGTTAACCGTGATTAAGTTTTACACTTCTAGTTTCTGAAACAGCTCAGCTTTGAGTTCCAGCACGGCCTGTACCGCTTCGTTAAGCGGTACCTGGCGTTTGACGCTTTTGTCCCGCGTGGTGAGCTCGACCGCGCCGTTTGCAAGGTTTCGCGGACTGACTGTCAGACGGATCGGCGCGCCGATGAGATCGGCTTCTGAAAACACTACGCCGGCGCTGACCTGCCGGTCGTCGATGATGGTCTCCACGCCGGCCTTCTGCAGTGCGTCGTAGAGTTCGTTTCCAATGTGTTTCGGCTCGTCTTTGTCGGCGCGCAGCACGCAGACATGCGCTTCCCAGGGTGCGATGCTGATGGGCCAGAGCGGGCCGTATTCGTCGTGGCTTTCTTCGCATACGCTCGCGGCGAGCCGACCGACGCCGATGCCGTAGCAGCCCATGATCGGATAGTGCAGTTCGCCGTTTTCGTCGAGATACTGCATATTCATAGCTTTGGTGTATTTTGTGCCGAGCTGGAAGATGTTGCCGACCTCGATGCCGTTACGGATCGAAAGCGTGCGTTTGCCGCATATCGGGCAGATGCCGCCGGAAACGGCCTTAGCCACGTCGGCGTATTGAACCCGACCGTAATCGCGTTCGATGTTGAAACCCGTGTAGTGATGGTCGGCTTTGTTCGCGCCACAGACCAACGCGCCGATTCCTTCAAGCGAGTGGTCGAACACGACGGTGATCTTCTTTTCGTCCAGACCCATTGGACCGATGAATCCGGCAACGATGCCGCTTTCCGGCGTGACTTCGCCGGCGTGCACCTCCGCGCAGAGATAATTGCGCAGTTTGGTCTCGTTGACTTCCATATCGCCTCGGATGAAAACGATTACGTAGGAATCGTCTTCGTTCTTTTGGTATACGACCGCTTTGCAGGTTGCGTTATGCGGTTTATGAAGATAGCCTGCGACCTCTTCGATGGTCGCCATGTCCGGCGTAGGAACGAGCGAGAGATCTCCCGCAGCTGCGAGCGAAGAATTGTCGACGACGGTTTCTGCGGCCTCGAGATTGGCTTTGAAATCGCAGTTTTCGCAGACGATCAGCGTGTCCTCCCCGATGTCGGTAAGCAGCATGAATTCATGTGAAATGCTGCCGCCCATCATGCCTGAATCAGAGAGCACGGCGATGACGTTTTTGCAGCCGGCGCGCTTGAAGATGCGCTCGTATGCTTCATAGCAGCGCTCGTAATAGCTTTCCAGGTCCTTTTGGGAGGTGTGGAAGGAATATGCGTCTTTCATTGTGAACTCGCGCACGCGAATTAACCCGCCGCGGGCGCGCGGCTCGTCGCGGAATTTGGTTTGAATCTGGTAGATCATGAACGGGTATTTGGTATAGCTCTTGGCCGCGTCGCGCGCGAGATGCACGGCGGCTTCCTCGTGCGTCATGCCGAGAACCATGTCGGCGCCCATACGGTCGGTCAGGCGGACTAGTTCTTTGCCGACGCTCGTAAAGCGTCCGGATTCCTTCCAGAGTTCGGCCGGGAGCACGACAGGGAAGAGCACTTCCTGTCCGTCGATGCGATCCATTTCCTCGCGGATAATGCGCTCAATCTTTTGCGTTAAGCGGCGTGCGGGCGGCAGCAGCGTGTACACACCGGTGTTGACCTGTTTGATGTACCCGCCGCGCACCATCAGTGCATGGCTCTCAATCATGCAGTCGGCGGGTTTTTCCTTATAACGTTCGCCGATCAGTTTGCTCATTCTCATACCAAATCACCTCGTAAAAATCAATAAACAACTTATTATCGCCCAGATCGGCGATTTTGACAAGGGTGTGATTTTTCAATGCGGTGCGGCGAATGTGAAAAAGAGGAAAACACGCTTGACAAACCGTCCGGCGATTGCATAAACTGTTATAGACATAAAAAGCTTTGATCGGGAAAGAGTATCCGCATTCAAAACGCCGCCAGAGAGGGTTGGTCGCCGGCTGAAAGCCGACCTGGACAGAGAAGCGGAGAAGTGCCTCCCGGGAGCCGCCGCCGACAAATTGCGAGTAATCCCGTTTCAGTATCGGCGGACGTTTCAGCCGCGTTAAGGCTTTGAGTGGGGGAAGTTCTTTCCCCAAGTAAAGTGGGACCGCGAAGCGCATTCGTCTTTATGTACGTTTGCGTTTTTTCTGTTTCAAACGGCTTTTTACACTGCCGATGGGATACGATTGCGGGGAAACCTGCGCGAAAGGATAAAAGGGATGTTTCATACGCTGAAAAGCGATATACAAGTTGTGCTGGATCGCGACCCGGCCGCAAGATCGGCCATGGAAGTATTTTTCTGCTATCCGGGATTCCGAGCGGTACGGATGCACCGGCGCGCACACTTTTTCTACACGCATGGCATGAAGTTGCTGGCACGGATGACTTCGGAATGGTGCCGTTTCCGCACCGGTGTGGACATCCACCCTGCGGCGGTGGTCGGCAAGCGCCTCTTCATCGACCACGGTAACGGCGTGGTCGTCGGCGAAACGTCGGTCATCGGCGACGACGTGACCATCTATCAGGGCGCGACGCTTGGCGGCACCGGCAAGGACGTCGGCAAGCGCCACCCGACAATCGGCGACCATGTGACCATCGCCGCGGGCGCGAGCGTGCTCGGCCCGCTCAGCGTCGGCACGCACGCCAAGGTCGGCGCGGGCGCGGTTGTGCTCAAAAACGTGCCGCCGTTTTCAACGGTGGTCGGCGTGCCCGGGCATGTCGTGCGGCTCTACGGCTGTCCGCTGCCCTGCGACCATCCGGGCCGTTGCGACGAAAACTGCGAGTGCGCGGATACCGAACGCTGCGCAAAGCGGCTCGCCGGCATGGGCGGGGAAGCGGGGGTCGACCTCGACCAGGTGCACCTGCCCGACCCGGTCGAACAGCGCCTGTCCGCATTGCTTAAGCGGGTGGAGGTGCTCGAAACTGCGGCTAGCTCGGATGCAGGGTTTTTGAAAAAGGAAGAAAGAACAAAAGAAAACACGGAAGAAAAATAAGAAGACTTATGTAACGGAGGGGTTTATATGCAGATCTATAATACGATGACGCGGAAGAAGGAAGAATTGATTCCGCTCGTGCCCGGACAGATTTCTATGTACGCATGCGGGCCGACGGTGTATAATTATTTTCATATCGGTAATGCGCGTCCGTTCATCGTTTTCGATACGCTGCGCAGATATCTTGAATACCGCGGCTTCAAAGTCCGGTTCGTACAAAACTTCACGGATATCGACGACAAAATGATCCGTCGCGCAAACGAAGAGGAAACGACGGTGAAAGCGCTTGGCGAGCGCTTCATCAAGGAATATTATCATGATGCGGACGCGCTCGGCGTTGCGCATGCGACGGTCAATCCCCGCGCGACCGAACACATCGGAGAAATCGTCGCTCTTGTAAGCGAATTGGTCGAAAAAGGGCATGCGTATGCGACCCCCGACGGAGATGTGTATTTCTCGGTGCGAAGCTTTTCCGGCTACGGCAAGCTTTCCGGCCAGAATGTGGACGATCTTGAAAACGGCGCCCGCGTAGACCCGGGCGACGATAAACGCGATCCTCTTGATTTTGCACTCTGGAAAGCGGAAAAGCCCGGAGAACCAAGCTGGGATTCACCCTGGG
>CAYTHS010000137.1:0-6077 GCA_964437665.1 uncultured Oscillospiraceae bacterium | reverse complement strand
CGGAAATCGAGGACGAAGAGGAAGCGATGATTATACATGGCGGCCGTCCGCTGTCCGGCACGCTTGTCGAAAGTTATGATGACCACAGGGTAGCGATGGCGCTTGCGCTGGCGGGACTGGCGGCGGATGGGGAAACCATCGTCAACGACGCTGAATGTGTCGGCGTATCCTTCCCAAATTTCTACGAGGTGATGAACAGCGTTGGCGCCGGTTTTGTTGTAAAATAATAGTTATACCGTGATGCAGCGCTCATGGCGATTTCGCCGTAAACGCCGCAAAACGGGATCGCCGCCGCAGGCGGCGCGTCCCGCCAACCGTCGCTGAATCCGCTCGTCTTGTGCCGGAAGGCTCTACCCCCAGCCTTCCGGCCTCCGGCGAGTGCGCTTATCAGCGCACTGCCCATCTCCCGGCAGGCTGCAGATGGTCGCATGCGTCAATAATAAGGCCGTACAGCCGCGGTTGTTTTCCAGACCGCTTTTCGTGTGGATGCAATGGACTGTTTCCAGTTTCACAGTACACACATTACTTCCGGCGTTGTGGAAATTTATTCGTTTTTTTTCGGATTATTCAAAATTGTTGTTCCAAAAGTCCGCCAAAATGGTATTATAATAATAGACTCTCATCTTCATTCATCAAAAAATAAAACTGAATATTTTTTCACCCGATCGAAAGCAGGCAATCAACCAGGCAACCGCACCGAACGGAAAGGAGTGGAACCCATGAACAGCAAGCACGATGTTCTCGTTCATCCGGTCAATGAGGCCGCCGCATCCGAACCGGTTTGTCCGCATTGCGGCGGAAAAGGGGTTTATCGGCCGGAACTGCATCCGGGCGAAGCGCATTACGGCGAAGCGGACTTTCTCGCGCCCTGCCCGTTCTGCTCGGCGTATCTTGCGGACCCGCAAGCAGCCAATCAGAGCAACCCTCTCAACGACACGCAATACCGTGCCAGCGGTCACGAAATGCAGGTGTTTGCATGTATCGGCATCCTCCTGCTTCTCGTCGGCGGCGCAGTCGGGGTCGTGCACGCCATCGCGCAGACCAGCCGCGGCGCTATTCCTTCGCCGTTTTATAACGGATTCCTGGTCGGCTGGGTGCTGCTCGGGCTTGCCGCCGCGCTTGCCGTAGCGCTGATCGTTTACGTCAGCGTCAGACATGAAAAAAAGAGCTGATTTTCTAATAATCCGCAGATTGCTTCAGGCGTCCAAAAACTGCTTGCGCTGCGGTCAGCTTTCCGTTGCGTCGGACGGCCGCCGGGTTTATCGCCGTATGCCGCATGCAAATACGGCAAAACCGTCATCTGCGCTGAGACGGTTGTTTTGAGATACGATTACGCATACTTTGTCATGTAACCTTGCCGCAGATGCCAACGCATTCTGCGGCTTTTTCCTTCAATGATAAACTGCGCCCGCACCCGTTTGTCCGTTATTTCCCGGCCCTGATCAAAATATGCAGACGATATTCCATGTTTGCTTTGAGCACATACGCTTCGTGCAGCGCTGTAGCACCGGGGAGGTCGCCTCCCACGCCGCGCATCGCGCCGTCCAGGCTAAGCGTTGTATCCGCGCGCCGCTTCAACGCATGCTGATGTTCCGCCTTGTCCAGCTCCTCCTGCGTATAACGCCATGCGGAAAAGAACAGCTCGCTGTCAAGCTTTTCAACCGAGAGTTTCTTCTTTTCTCCTTCGAGCGTGAGGACTTCCACGCCGCAGCGCGTCCCGTTCTCCTGCGGGCGCATGTAGGCGTGCTCCAACTCGTCGATCCGCACCTTCCACCGGCCGATTGCCGCGCCTGTTTGCCGGTCCGGATAGTTCTCCTGCGGACCACGCCCTAGCCAGACCGCCGTATCCAGCCCGGCACGGAGCGTACATTGCATTCCGGCGCGCAGCATCGTTCTCCTGCGTGAGACCACACGGTGATCGATCTCCAGCGACCCGTCTGCGTACACAAGCCAGCGTGTGACCGCCCGTTTCAGAAACGGATGCTTCCAAAACGTTTCCACCAGCACGCCCTGCTCCGTTTCCCTCGCCCGTATTCGCCCTGCGCACATTCGCTTGTCCCCTCTGCGCCATGCGTCAGCATTCATCAGCGGAAGCAAAGCCGGCACAAAGTTTGCCTGTTCGCGGTCGTTGTCCGTAAGCGCGCGGTAGCAGTTCGGTATGAGCGGCGCGGCAAGATATTCCTCCCCGCCCGTCTGCAGAGCGCTCAGCGCACCGTTTTCAAACCGCATCAGCAACCCGTCCCCTGCAACGGTAACGTTCCCCTCGTCCTGTGTCAGCGTCGGTTTTTCCGCCGGCACATGTGCGGGCCGCTTGCCGCGCTCGCGCAACACGAACTGGTCGAATGCCTGTATATATCCACGCTCCGCCCACGGTTCGTCCTCCCTGAGAAACCATCTGAAGGTCAGCGTCACCAGGCCGCCCGGCAATTCGGGAAGCAGCAATCGAATGCGCGCCGTGCCGGAAGGCGGCGTGTGTTCGTATGCTTCCCGCAGAACGTCCCCGGCTGCAGTCTGTTCCCCGTCCGCTTCCAATGTCCAGTGCAGCCGGTATGCGGAAAGGTCACCGAACATCTGCATGTTTCTCACTTCAAATTCCCCGTTCCGAGAATCAAGCGCGTCTACCCGCAGCGTTTGGTAGCACTTCTTCACCTCCTGCGCGGCAGGGTGCGGCGTCCGGTCGGCGGCAACGATCCCGTTCGCGCAGAAATACCGGTTGCTTCCTATGGTGAATCGGAGTTTTCGTCCGTTTTTTCGGTCATACTGCTCGGAAAAATCGCTCCCATAAAGCCACTTTTCACCGTCAGCGTCCACGCGCCGGATCGATTGGTCTACAAAATCCCAGATAAAACCGCCGCAGAGGTGATCATAGGTCTCGAACGCGTCGCAATGTTCCTTAAAATTTCCGAGGCTGTTTTCCATACAGTGCGCATATTCGCAGAGGATGACCGGCATGTGTTCATAGCAGTCCTCCGTGATATGCAGAAACCGTATATTCGGCGCGCCGACGTTCACGCCGAACGTGGCGGGCCTTTTTTCGCAAAGCTTCTTCATCAGTGCCTGATCGGGATACATCCGGCTGATGAAATCGCTGCTGGCGGGATTCACCTCCCCCTCATAGTGGAACGGCCGGGTTTTGTCCAGCGTCTCCGCCGCGCGGCGCATGGCCGCAAAATTCGAACCAACACCGGCCTCGTTTCCGAGGCTCCATATGATTACGCAGGCGTGGTTACGGTCCCGCAGTACCATGCGGCGCATGCGTTCGACGCACGCCGCCGTCCACTTTGGATCGCTGCCCGGCAGGATGCTGCGCGCGCCGTGCGATTCGAGATCGTTTTCGTCCATCACAAGGATGCCGAGTTCGTCGCAAAGCTCGTAAAGTCTTGGGTCATTGGGATAGTGGCTGGTGCGGACTGCGTTGATGTTGAGGCGTTTCATCATAAGGATGTCCTGCCGGCGGCGCTCCGCAGGTACCGCCCAACCGAAATCCGGATCGAAATCGTGCCGGTTCACACCGTGTATTTTAAGAAGCCGGTTGTTGAGAAACAGGCGGTTGCCTCTGATTTCCACCTTGCGGAACCCAAAGCGGAACGCCTGGTACTCCGTTTTTCCATTGCTTGTGACCGACAGCAGCACATCGTAAAGGTTCGGAGTTTCATGACTCCAGAGTAAAAACCCTTCCGCACCGGAATGAAGCGTCAGTTTCGCTTCGCCGTCCGTTTCAACCTCCCCTTCCCCAATCGTCAACCCGAGCGCAGGGATTTCTGCGCGTACAGCGGCGCGCTTCTTGCCGCCCCAGCTTCTGATCGTAAGCTCCATCTGCAGCTGCGCGTTCCCAAGCGTTTCGTCCAGCTCGGCGGTGAGATAAAAATCCCGTATGGAAATTTTCGGCAGCGCGTAGAGCGTCACGTCCCTGTAGATCCCCGAGAAAAACCACATATCCTGATCTTCAAGATACGTTCCATCGCTGTATCGCCATATGATCGCCGTAAGCTGGTTTTCCCCAGCGTTCAGATAACCGGTCACATCGAACTCGTGCGGGAGCATCGACCCTTGCGAATAGCCGACTTCTTTTCCGTTTACACACACCGCAAGCGCGGCTTTCGCCGCGCCGAAACAAAGAAAAACCTGTCGGCCGGCAAATACTTCCGGTACGATAAACGTTCTGCGATACACGCCGATTTCCTGCAAACCGTGGCTGATCTGCGGAATTTTACCCGCTTTTGTGCCGATTGCCTGGGGATAAGACATCGCGTAATAATATGGGGTTCCGTAGCCCTGCAGCTGCATCACGCCGGGGACGCGAATTTCATCCCAGTCGGAGTCGTCAAACGCCGCATCCGCCACACCATGCGGAACATCGCACCCGCGCACATGCAAAAAACGCCATAAACCGTTCAAGCTCATCTCGAAAGGGGATTGCGCACGGGAAAGCGCATTTCCCCCGCTTGTATGCATCGACGCGTACGCGTGCCCTTCCTCCTTGTTCCTACCGATAACCGAAATGTTTTCCCAATCGTAGATTTGACGCTTGCGCATAGACCGCTCCTTCTTGAATTGTTACTCCTGAAGTGTATACCTGAACCGGCGTGGATATACGGCGGCCTTTAATAAGACGCTGTGTATCCCCAAATGAAACACATCCCGATTATTATGCGCCGTTAAGGAGCGACACAAGCAACCGCCGAAAACGAGTCTCATAACGACGAGACGCCGCTCTTCGTCTCCACGGCCTTACAGACTCCGTTGGCGCCTTTGGTTTAGGGATGTGCCTCACCCGCACGATAGGCGGCCATGATCGTTTTGAAAATTTCTCCGTTGGACGGAGCGGTCCACGTTATCGCGTTCGCACCCGCTTCGATGGTGCGCTCGATCGACTCGTCGGTCGGCCCGCCGGTAGCGATAATCGGAAAATCCGGAAACTGTTTACGGATCTTCTTCACAACTGCAACCGTCTCCGAAGCCGCGGACACATTGAAGATCGCCGCGCCCGCTTCGATGCGCGCGGCAAAATCCACGTCCGAACGCGCGACGGTAACGACCACCGGTATATCGGTGTTTTCCCGAACCTCGCGTACCACTTCGTCGATGGTAGGCGCGTTGACCACAACGCCGGTCGCCCCCTGCATTTCCGCATACGAGGCCATGTGCACAACGCGCTTCCCCTGCGTGCGGCCGCCGCCAACGCCCGCAAAGACTGGCACGTCGGCCGCCGAAAGGATCGCCTGCGTAATCACCGGCTGTGGGGTAAACGGGTAGACCGCCATAACTGCATCCGCATTCACGTTTCGAATAATTGCAATGTCTGTCGAAAAAACAATTCCTTTGATCCGTTTGCCAAAGATGGTGATGCCGCTGCACTGCTGGATGACGGCGGGCATGCGCAGCGCAAACTTGCGGAGCGTTCCTTCGATCGGCGTGGGCGTATTCATGTTGCTCGCCTTCTTTCGCGTTTGTTTTGCTACTTAAGATGCTTGCCGGAAACCGGACTATTCTGCATGCGCCAGTGGACTCTTATATTTTATCTTTACACGCCGCACGCTTCAATAGGGCAGAGAAAATTCATTTTTAACGCGCTGTGAACAGTTCCCGGTTTTGTCTGTTCAGCAGCGGTGAAAACGCTTGTTTCATTATATTCTTCATTATTTTGATACTTATCGAAATATATATGTTGACAGTCGTCTTTTTTATGATATTATTAGTTCGACGGAAGTGAAAGGATTTAATTTTATGGAGAGCAAAACATCGAGTTACCGCCCGTTGCTTGGCCAACATGAATACCTAAAGCTTGTTGCTGCGAATGTAATCAACCGTTTTGGCGATTCCATCGACGCCATTGCGTTTGCCTGGCTGATGTACGAAATCACGCAAAGCGCTTCGCTCATGGCGCTTATCCTGGGTCTGAATTATCTGCCTACGATCCTGCTCCAGCCGTTCACCGGCGCGCTGGTCGAGCACCTTTCCAAAAAGAAGGTGATGATTTGGTTCGACATCGGGCGCGGCATCGTTGTGGCCGTCGGCGTGATGTTTTATCTGCGAGGCCTGCTTACGCCGCTGCTGCTCACGGTCATGACGCTCAT
>CAYTHS010000136.1:0-6078 GCA_964437665.1 uncultured Oscillospiraceae bacterium | reverse complement strand
GCACAAAGGACTATTACTCGGCTTCTTAAGCGCGAAGGATTCGCTTCTTAATCAGATGACTTCCGTGTTCCCGCGCCGTTATTGGGGCGGGAACGCGGATGCGGAGGGAACAATCCATGACAAATGAAAAGCGCTGCGTTCAAACATGGGTGCGGGAGCATCGAGACGATTGCATAGAGCTGCTTTCCAACCTTGTCCGAATACCGAGCGAAAACCACGTTGTAACCGGCGACGAGCTGGATTGCCAGCGCTATGTGGAAACGACGTGGCGCGAAATGGGATTGGAGATCGACACGTTCGAGCCGGATGCACTGGAGAATGTCCGTAGTTGCGCCGGCTTTTTACCCGATCGCAGCTATATGAATCGTCCCGATGTGGTCGGACGATTGGCGGGCAAAAGCGGCGGTAAGCGCGTGATGATGACGGCGCATATCGACGTCGTTCCGGCGGGAGAGAATTCCCTCTGGGTTGGCGGCGATCCGTGGAGCGGCGACGTGCGGGACGGAAAGCTTTTTGGGCGAGGAAGCGCGGATGATAAAAGCGGCGTAGCGGCCATGACAATGGCGGTACGCGCTTTGCAAGAATGTGGATTCAGGCTCAAAAACGAGCTTGTGCTCGCGAGCGTTGTCGACGAGGAAAGCGGCGGCGCAAACGGCGCGCTTGCAGCGGTTTTAAAATATCCGTGCGACTACTATCTCAATATCGATGGCTTTCACGACGTATACAGCCCCGTGTCGCTCAGCGGCGGAAGATTTCGAATTGACGTAGAGACGAAGGGATGTAACCCATGCGCAAGAAACGTGCTCGATGCGCTGATGATCCTCTATGAGGAATTGCGAAGCATCGAGCGGATCAAGAAAGAAGAGTTTTTTAGTAAACCAATATTTTGGTCAGCGGCGGATGAATTGGACGTCTTTCGTGTGATGGAGATGTATGCAGGCGACGAGGAGGACGTAACCCAAAGCAACGTTGGCGTAATCAAGGCTTATGTCTATTCGACAGAGGATAAAGAAACAAATCGACGACAAATAGAAGAGATCATCGACCATGCGTATGCGAGAATGGATCAAAGCAAGGTGTATCGCCCAAAGTTGGAGTTTTATAGAAGATTTTTTAGAGGCGCACGCACGAATCCGACGGAACCGCTCGTGCAGTTTTGCCTCGCAAACCATCGTCTCGCGAGCGATCGGCCTGCGAAGTTAGCCACCGCGAGCATCTCCGACCAAGCGCTCATCGCCGAATTCGGCGGCGGCGTGACGATCGGCCTCGGCGCGAGCCCGCATTCCAACGAGGAGAATACGTTCCATCAGGCCAACGAAGCGGTCGCGATAGAAGACTATCTGACGCTGATTCAAGTGTTGGCGATGACGGCGCTGGATCTGGAGACGTCGGAATGAATGCAGATTTCCTGATCGAGCAGCTTCGACGCGGCAATGTTGCGCCCGGCGACCTACTGGTCGTGCATAGTTCATTGCATGCCATCGGCGCGGATGCGAACGTCATCTTGGAGGCGCTGACAAAGGCTGTCGGCACGTCGGGAACCATTCTCATGCCGACGTTTACCTATAGCTACGAGAAGCGGCCGGGAGTAACGCCCTACGATCCGCGTCAAACGCCTTCTATGACGGGCTATTTATCGGAGGCGTTTCGCCATTGGCCGAACAGCGTGCGCAGCGAACACCCCACACATTCGGTGGCCGTTTGGGGTGCTCATGCAAAGGAGATCGTTGCAGGACACGACGCGTTCACACCGGCGTTTGATCCGGATACGCCCTTTGATCGGCTTGCAAAGATGGGCGCGAAGATCCTGTTGATCGGCGTTGATTTGAGAAGCTGCTCCTCAATTCATGCGGCGGAATTTGCAGCACGGCTGCCGTTTCTCGATATACCGAATCGGTCGGAGTACGGTATATGCAGTATGGTCGCAGGGCTTGGCCGCGTGTTACTGCCGCCGCGATTGACCGGCTGCTCGCTGCATTTTGATATTGTAGAGCAAATGGAAGGCTATGACGCGCTGGGCGAGACGCGGTTTGAATTTGGCAGCGCGCCCGTTCGCTGCATTTTTGCGCAACAACTGATCGACTTCGTTGTGGCAAAACTTGCCGATCATCAAGACGCGCTGCTATGCCCGGCTGGAACCTGCGCGCAATGCGATCGCAGGCGTGTAAGGCTGAAGCAGGACGCATGTTAGGGAGGAAAACCGGCAGATGAAAAAACCGTCGAAATTGCGTATTCTCAGGGGCGGGCCTTGGTTTTTGCCCGCGCCGTCGATCCCAGTTTACTATGAAGATCCAAAGCATCCGTCGAGCCAAATACTGCGCGAACGCTGTGGACTGGATGCGCTTCGGGAGCGGGCGAACGGAGAACTCGACCTGTTCTTTTTATTGCAGGATCACGTTAAGCGGCTCATGGTGCGCCATGGCTGGAGATTTCAGTTGATGAAAAAGAAACCGATCGATGCGCTGGAGATTTTGGACGCGGTCGAAAGCGGTTACTATATGCATTGTTATTATCACGCGAAGCTGTTTTGCCAATGCTGCGAAGTGCTGGGTTATCCTGCGCGCGTCGTCGGGGCACGAAAGCAGAATCTTGAGATCGCGCCGGAGGCGCTGCATGGCAACAACGGCCATGAAATCGCCGAGGTGTGGTCGAATACGATGCGTAAGTGGGTTTTGATTGACTGCGATACGAATTCGCATTATGAGCGTGCGGGCGTTCCGCTCTCAATTACGGAACTGTGCCGCGCATGCCACGGAGAAGATGAGCAAAGCGTCGATTGGGTATTGGGAGACTATCAATCCGAGCATGATCGCACGCTTGGCGCAGACGGGCTGATCGTCGGGACGCAGATGACGCCCGAACAATCGGATCTGACAATGTGGCGATTTGTACGCGATCGTGTTCTGGATTACTATCAAATCGTGCTTGCCGCAGGGCGCAACGACCTGTTTTCTCATCCGAAAGCAAGTCCGGAACTGGTTGGCTTTGCGCCGAGTCCTGCGACCCCGCCGCTTTATACCGACGGGATGCCATTTGCAGAGAAAATAAAGTTTATGAACGACGAGAAAGTGTTTAACTGGTCGGTGAACGAAACCGCTTTGTCGCTGCGTTTGCATGGTGCCGATCAGGCGGCGGCAGCGTGGGAGTGGACGGAGGAAACGGCCGTGCCGCAGACGGATTGCAGCTCACTTTGCGCGACGCTGACGCACAGCATGCCTTACTTTGATCATTTCGAGTATCGAACGGACGCGGATGCGTCGTGGCGAAGATGCGGGGAGACGCTTGAGTGGAGGCTGCATACGGGCGAGAATAGGATGGAGGCGGCCGCGGTGAACACGATGGGCATTCGCGGCAGCGTCGCAAACGCCGTTGTATTGCTCGAGTGGAGCGAACAATGAAGGGAGGGATTTGATGCGAATCATTGATGGACATTGCCACGTTGGCAAGGGGATTGAAAAGAGTTTATCGCCGGAGCGGCTCATCGAAATCATGGATGAAAACGGCGTGGAAAAATCCGTTATTTGCCCGATCGAGCAGTATATCGCCGTTTACAATGAGGAGGGAAACGCCTATATCGCTGAAACCGTAAAGCGGTATCCGGATCGCTTCATTGGTTTTGCGAGCGTGAATCCGTGGTATCTTTCGCGCGGCGAGGATTTGCTAAAACGCGCGCTGGACAGCGGACTTCGAGGGCTGAAGCTCAACCCCAAGCTGCAGGGCTTTCAGCTTTGCGACGAGGTCGTATACGGGTTGGTTCGCATCGCCGAAACGTATCGCGTTCCGGTCTTTGCGCATACCGGTACGATGGTTTGCGCAGAACCGTTCCAGTTAAGAGAGCTTGCCAAGCTGTTCCCGAAGGTAAACTTCATCATGGGACACTCGGGCAACACCGACTTTTGGACGGACGTAGAGAACGCTGTAAAGGGCTGCGACAATCTTTATCTTGATACGTCGCATAACTTATCGTTTGGCAGATTGATAGCGGCGGCCGGCGCGGATCGGGTGATCTTTGGCGCAAACATGCCGCGTTCCCATCAAACGCATGAGGTAAAGCGATTGATGCAGCAGGGGCTTGACGACGTCACGCTCCAAAAGATTTGCTGCGATAACATCTTGAGATTGGTGGGTGAACAGGAATGAATCAACGTGTAGATACCCATACGCATATGTCGGACGGATCATTTGGCGGCACGGGTTATTCTGCGGCCGAATATGTCGCAAAACTGGATGAATTCGACGTTATGCGTGCATGGATTAGCCCCTGCAGCGGCCTTTACGCAAACGGTGAGTTTCGCGCGGCTAACGACGAACTGTTCCGCTTTTGCAGCTATTCGCCGGAGCGGTTTGAGCCGTTTTGCACCGTTAATCCAAATTATGGCGCGAAGAAATGCGTCGACGAATTGCGTCGCTGTTCGGAAACCTACGGCTGCCGCGGATTGAAGCTGCATCCGTGGATGCAGGCGTTTCCGATTTCTACAAGGAGTATGGGCGACATCACGGAATGCTGCATATCGCTTGGAATGACGCTGTTTTTCCATGACGGGACGCCGCCGTATGCCTCAACGCTCCAGATTGCGAACCTGGCAGAACGGTGCCCGGAAGCGACGGTCGTTTTGGGGCACGCAGGGCTGATCGAAAATTATAACAGCGCCATTCGTTCGCTCAAGCGCCTTCCCAATCTGTATGCGTCTATGACCGGCCCCTCGATCTTTCAACTGCAAAAGATGGTTGATTCCGTGTCGGCAAACAAGCTTATGATCGGTACCGATTTCGGCTTTGCGCGGAACACGTCGGCGCTGGAATACCGTTTGCAAATGTGGGACCATGTGCATACAAGCGAAGAAACGCGTGAATGGATCGACCACAAGACGGCGTTTACGCTGATGCCGTAGGGGGAGAGAGCATGGAGACACAAAATATTTTTGTGCTGGATGCGCCGTATCGTGCGCGCAAGCTGATTCCGATTGAGAAGGCCGAGACGCTCGCGCTGGGCTATAACGTCCGCATGCCGAACGCGCCGCTCGTGACGGAGACGCATTCGGATGAAGAGGAGATATACATTATCCTCGAAGGACGCGGGCGATTATTCTTGGGCGGAGAAGAATCAGAGATTTGCGCCGGACAGACGGTTTATGTGCCGAGAAACGTTGAGCATGGGATGGGCTGCATCTCTGATGCGCCTATGAAGTATTTATTCGTCGCGAATTGGCCCGGTCAAAGCAAGGAGGTGCAGGCATAGTGGAAGGCTTTGGAAAATATGAACACTCGCGCGTGGAAAGCGCAGGCAACGGCGCGCTGCTCGTTGTGGTCAATACGGTAGGATCCTATTGGGACAATGCGATCGTTAAAGAGACCGTTCTCGACGCGATGGAACACCTCGGTATGCCTTATCGCGTGGTGGATTTATATCATCAGCGCTTGACAGAAAAGCTGCTTGACGAATGCGCGGGCGTGGTGCTGGCGCAAGCGCGTGTCGGCGCATTTTTGACCAAGGAGGAAAACCGACGCTTGGCCGACGCGGTTCATGGCGGGCTGGGACTCGTCTCGTTTGATAACGATCTGCGCAACTACGACGGCGCATACTTAGAGATGTTCGGGTTCGACGAGATCAATCCGCATCCGTACGCAAGCAACATCTTTCGCGTTCGCGACGCGGATCACTACATCACAAAGATGCAGAGCGCGGGCGAATTGCATTATTTTGACAAGATGGTAACCGCCATCGCGGTCGGAAAGTGGGGAAGAAACGTCAAGCCGCTTGCGGATTGTATTCTGGCCAAGGAGCAGCTGGTCTATATTCGCCATATCACGCCGTGGAGCGCGTTCGAGCCGAGAAACTGGCCCGCCGCATTCGCGGCGCGCTGGGGAAGCGGGCGCGCGGTACAGTTCACGATCAGCCCAAGGATGTGGAAGCGGGAGTTTTTCGGCCATGCGCGCGGGGCGGACGACCTATTTTGGCGCTCGCTTGTATGGGCGGCGAAGAAGCCGTTTTTGAGCGCGACGCTGCCGCCGTTTGTGACGATGTCGTTTGACGATTGCAGCGGGCGGCATGAACTTGACTATGTATCGGCTGTATGC
>CAYTHS010000135.1:0-6094 GCA_964437665.1 uncultured Oscillospiraceae bacterium | reverse complement strand
TGGCCATGCCACAGCGTCGGGCGAGTTGTGTAATCGGCTGATAGGTGACCATCATCGCCGCCGAACCGCCTAAAAAATCCGCAACCATATCATCCCGTGTTTTGCTGAAGCAATCCGGCGGGCAGGATTTGAGCATATTCGCCAAGTGAATATACGCCTTTAAAGTCGCTTCGGACTGAAAAACCACTTTGTAGTTTTTGTCGTAAACCTCGCTTCCATATGCATAGAGTCGGACGCGGATTTCCGGCGCCATACTGCCGAAAAACGCCGCAGGTATGGAGACGCCATACTCCGTCGGTGAATTAGGATTGCTTTTTCTAGTAAAAAAATCTGCAATTACGTTGAATTCCGTCCAAGTGCGCGGCGCGCATAGACGATTGGAAACCTTCCGCTCGTAAGCGTTTCTTAGTGCAATATCGGTAAAGAGATCTTTTCGATAATAGACAATCTGTGGCACATAGATAAACGGCAGCCCGTAACATGCTCCTCCGATCTCTCCGAGATTGTCAAAACAATTGGGCAGATACAAATCCCGCAGTTCCTTGATCGGTGGCATATAGGGAGTCAGCTCTTCAATTAAACCTTCTTCGACGTAGCTCTGTATCCACGGAATGTCGACTAAAAATACATCCGGCGGATCGTTTTTAATCAGTTCACTGTTAACATAGTCGATATATTCAGCATGTGGGCACAATGAAAGATCGACCGAAATACCAGTTTTGTTGGCAAAGTTCGGCAGCAGCGACGCAACCTCTTTTGAATAGGAAGGCGTAAGCAAAACCGCGCGAATAGCCGGCTCCGGTGCAACCGCACGAACAGAATTGCGCAGCGGTTGTACGGTAACCGGCACCGACGGGACTGTCGGCAGACGTATGGTGCGCGGCTCAAACGTCAGCGGGGAGACAATGTTTTCCAACAGAAGATTCGCGGCGGTGTTTCCAAGTGTAATCGGGCGACGGTACAATCGCACTACGCCGTCTTCTTTTTCCATCAAGCTCCAGTTTTCCTCGTCGAAAGTATACAGTCCCACATCCTCCGGGACACGGTAACCATTGCAATGCAGCGCTTCAGCTATGCCTTCCGCAAAATGTGCAGCATTGGTCACAACCGCGTCCGGCACGCCCCTTTTCAGCATCAGGAGCGTCGTGCTGAATGCAGATGATTTGGTGTCGATGTTGAGCGCAATAAAATCGTTTTCCGCTTGAAGTCCGTGTGCTTCCAGCACTTTGGAAAAGCACGGCGGCGCATGCCCGGAGTTGCCATAACAGAACATTGAGGCAACCAATGCAATACGGCTATGTCCCTGCGCAACCGCACGCTCGGTCAGCGCCGCAATTGTGTCCTCATCATCAAACCGCACACAGTTAGCAATCAGGCTCTGAACAGGATTGTCCAGTAAAACCAGCGGAATACGAACTTTGGCAATATTGCGATAGAAAAACGGATAGTTATCCGGCTGGCAGGTAGAAACGATCAATCCCGCGACCTGCTTTCGCAGAAGCCGCTTGACGCCGGCAATTTCCGCCTCGCGCTCGTTTCCCGTCAAGACAAGGCTGACGGTATAATTATTGGTCGCGGCAACCATCTCGATGCCTTGCAGCACACGTGCAAAATATGGATTGAACAAGTCCGGCAGCACAACACCAATCTCTTTCGCCGATTGACTTTTCAGTGTTTTGGCAGACAGATTTGGCATATAATTCAATTTCTCAATCGCCTCGATGATCCGCTTCTGCTTGGCAAGTGAAACCGGACAGGTCCCGTTTAGAAAATTCGACACGGTCGCGCAGGATACACCCGCGTCCGCCGCAACATCTTTTATGGTAGCCATACATTCTCCTTAGAAATTGAATCGTTTCATAAATTGTATTCAAACGATCCGTTTTCGTCAATGCGTCATTTGAGCGCCCCGGCGACCATCCCCTTCTCAAGAACGTCTGAGAATAGAAGATACGCGGCAAGCAGCGGGATCACTGAGATGACCACACCCGCGGCAATCGCACCGTAATTTACAAGATACTCGCTGGCAAAGGACCGGAGGCCGATTGGCAGCGTATACATTTGAGGATTTGTTACAAGCGTGGACGCCATCACGTATTCGTTCCAATAGGTCAGGAAATTAAACGTAATGACAACAACAAGCGAGTGTTTAATACTTGGCACAATAATCCGGAGGAACGCCCTGATTACGCCGCAGCCGTCAAGAAATGCCGCTTCTTCCAGTTCATACGGCAAAGTGAGCATAAAATTGCGCACGATATAAACCGTAATTGGCAGCGTGGAAGCGACATAGGGCAGAACGATGGAAGCATACGTGTTGAGCATGCCCAGCGTCTTGATGATCATGAATACCGGGATCAGCGTTGCGTGAACGGGTATCATTATGCCCGCCATGAGGATGGTCAGCGTTGTGGAACTGAGTTTCCAGTGCATCCGGGATACGGCATATGCCATAGGCAGTCCCAAAGCCAGCGTCAAAGCGGAGGACGCCGCAGTAATAACCACACTGTTGAGAAAATATTTCCCTATCCCATTTGTCCATGCTTCAATGTAGTTTTCAAATCTGAACATTTCCGGCAATTGGAGCATGCTGCCGGCGATGATCTCCGTGCTGCTTTTAAACGAAAGCAAAAGAAGCCATAGCAAAGGGAGAAAAGTCAGCAGAATGCCGATGCCAATTACAAAATAACGGAAAGATTTTTCTTTTCTGGATATGATCATGACGGTTCCTCAGTACTGAATGTCTTGTGTGGGAATATGCCAGTGGATCATTTTGTAAACGAACAAGCTAAAAGCCACCAGCACGACCGCAAGCGTACAGCCATAACCGAAATCGAACTCTAAAAACGCCTTTGTATACATCTCCATAGCTGGCGTATAGGTCGATTTAAACGGACCTCCCAACGTCATGACGTAGATTAATGGGTACTCTTTTATTGCGCCAATTGCGCACAGCACCGCACACATGCAAATGTTGTTGCGCAAAAGCGGGATCGTGATTTTAAACGTGGCGCGAACGCCCGTGCAACCGTCGATCAGCGCCGCCTGATAATAGTCCAGCGGTATCGCTTTGATCGCAGCATAGAATAAAATCAAGTAATAGCCCGTTTTGCACCAAATCATCGGGAAAGTAATAGCCCAGATCGCCTGCTTTGGGTTCGAAAGCCACATTTGCTGATAATCGAGTCCGAACAGACGAAACAAATCGTTGATCACGCCATAGGTCGAGTCGAACATGCGCAGCCAAACCAATCCGACTGCGGTAGCCGAGAACACGACAGGAATGAAAAATGAAGTTTTGATGAAACGAACACCCTTTGTCAGCTTTGCAAGCATCAGCGCAAGCATTAACGAAACCGGCAGTTGAACCAAAAGCACCATAGAAACCAGAATCGCAATATTCTTGAGCCCTGTTTTAAACACGGAATCCTTGAAAAGAGCGGCATAGTTGGTCAACCCGGCAAAGATTGGAGATTGAACCAAATCCCACTGCGTAAAGCTCAGCCCAGTCGTTGCGATAATAGGCGCTAGATAGAAAACGAGATACACCAGCATTGCGGGTAAAACGAAGAGCAGGATGATTTTTTTGTTACCGAGCAGCTTGTCCATATTGCCTCCAGAAATGGGTTTGCGGGAAGGAACGGTCCCGCCCTTCCCACAAACCGTGTCGTCTTGTAAAGGGATCGGCTGCTTAGCCGGCGTTGTCTTGATAGAGTTCGACAAACTCCTCCGCCGTAATCAAACCACCAAACAGTGCCTGCGAAAGGTCATAGGACGTTTGCAGTACGGAGCCTTCAAAGTCGTCGCTCCATGCCGGGACAACGTTTTCGACCATGGCGGTATCGTCCAGCAATTTCTGATACTCTTCGGAGATCACTACATCGTCAGGAGAGTCTTTATCCACAAAATTTATGAGGCCGTTTCCCGCACGGTAGTCGCTCACGATATCGCAATATTTCACGCACAATGCTTTAGCTTCGTCAGGATGCTCGGTAGCAGAGCTGATCACAAGCCCAAACGGCGCGTTGGACATGTTGGTTTTGGTATAATCCGTATCGGAGCCCGTCATCGGAAAACGGATGTAGCCCATATTGTCGCCCATTTGTTCATAGAGAGTCGTCCAGCGCCAACCCCCTTCGATCAGGAACGGACAGCGGCCGGCAAGGAACATTTCACGCATTTCGGGAACTGTTATGTTGAGGCAGTCGTCTGGAAACGCGCCGATTTCAACAAGATGCTGCGCGGTCTGAGCTGCCTTGAGAAACGGCTCGGATTCCCAGGTGTATTCACCGCTGCTAATCTTATCGATCGCCTGCGGATCTTCACGGGAAACCAGCGCCATAAAAGTGAAGTCCGCCAGCCAACGGTCTTTGATCCCGAGGCCAAACGCATCATACCCCGCTGCATCGCAGATGCTGACGATTTCTTCCATATCCGCAAGAGTTTCGGGAAGCGGCAGTCCCAGTTCACTGACTAGTTCCTTATTATAATAAATGAAAAACGAGTTGCCGGTTGTAACAGGCATAATGTAGCATTGGCCGTCCGCATAGTAGGGGCGTTTTTGTGCGTCAAGGAAAGTCAGTCCGGAGTTATCCATTGTCTCGTCAAGAGGAATGATCAGCCCGGCGGAAATCAGCGGCTCAAGGTGGTATAGCGTGCTCCATTCGGTCATTACGTCGGGTAACTCGCCGCTCGCCATCAGAACGGCTTCCTTCGTTTTAAAGGATTCCGAATCCATTGCGTCAACAATCACTTCATAACCCAGTTCATCGGCCGCCTGCTGCCATGCATCATAGTAGATGTCGCCAAGAGACGCCGTGTCGAACCAAGAGGTTACATTAATTGTGATTTTTCCGTCATTGTTCGTTGCCTCTGAAGCAGTTTCTTCTGCAGAGGTATTCGTCTCTACGGTTTCGGACGTGTCGGTGGTAGTTTCGGCAGACTGTGCACAACCTGCGACGCCAACGAGCATCAGAAAGCACATTGCCAGAGCAATCAACCGTTTGTACATGTTATCCTCCTTAACATCTTCTTTATTTTGAGTGGCGTAAGAGGAGGCGCATTTCTCCATTCAGATCTGATGGTATAAGCTATGGTCTCATCTTACATCACCGACTCAACGGTGTCATCCGATTTGCCATGATGTTTGAAACAGTTGAAGGTCAAGTATTTTGAAAATTGCCTTTGCATGATGATGTGATACCGGAAACGATAATCTTTCCCGAGGGGAACCCGGATTTGTGCGCGATCTCCTTTATTACCTTCACCTGATCGGCAGAAAGTAACTTTTCTCCTGCCAGCGTCCATGGAATCTGCAGTTTTTGATACTTGTCCGCACAGAGATTGTTGAACGAGCACAGCTCCCAGCGCTCAACATCCGTCCTCGCGGTACTGCCTAGATATGCCCCGATAGCGGTTATGTTTTCTGCATCGTCCGTATACCCGGGGATCAACGGCGTCCGCACCCAAATCGTAAGCGCGGGTTTGCTTTCACGACAATAGCGAATGAGCCGCATAAAATTGTCGAGAATCCTACCGTTTGGCGCCCCGGTGCAGGATTCATGTCGCGCCGAATCAATCAACTTAATATCGTAAAGTACACAGTCCGTATAAGGAAGTACGTCTTCATACCATTCCCACGGTACGTTGCCGCAAGTATCAAGCGCCGTATGAATCCCGTGATCGGATAGTTCTGATAACAGGCTGCCGACCTCTTTGTGGTGCATCATAGGTTCGCCGCCGGAAACGGTTGCGCCACCGCCAAACGTCTCATAATAAGTCTTACTCTTCTCCGCCTCGTGCACAACCTCGTCTATGCTTTTATAGTCCCCCGTCCGGCTCAGCGCGCCCGATGGGCAATTCTCCGCGCAGAGGAAGCAGCGACGGCATGCATCCTTATCGATCACAATCTTATTTTCTTCGGGAATCAGCGCATGATGGGGGCAGAGCGCAATACACTCCATACAACCAATGCATTTCTTTCCATCCCACCATAGTTGAGGCTTAATGTCGATCCCTTCCGGATTGTGACACCATACGCAGTGAAGCGGGCAGCCCTTTATGAAAAAGGTCGTCCGCATGCCGGGTCCGTCAT
>CAYTHS010000134.1:0-6178 GCA_964437665.1 uncultured Oscillospiraceae bacterium | reverse complement strand
CGCGCCGAAGGGGCTGGAGATGCTGGAACGCGACGTGGAGGAAGGGATTATCTGCGATGCGGCGGTGATCGAGTTTGGCGGCAACGACTGCAATTTCAACTGGGAGGAAATTTCCGCGCATCCCGAGTTGCATCACGACCCGGCGACTCCACCGGAAACGTATCTTGCCTCAATGCGCAAAATTGTGAAGCGCCTCTACGAAAAAGGTATCCGTCCGATCCTGATGACGCTGCCGCCCATCGACGCGGAACGTTACTTCAACTTCCTTGTGGGCGACAACCTCAACGCGGGTAACATTTTAAAATGGCTCGGGGACGTTTATCAGATATACCGCTATCAGGAAATGTATTCGCTGCTGATCGAGCGCGTTGCGCGAGAGTTTCAGATCGGAATTCTGGATTTGCGGCAGCGCTGCCTGGCAAAAAACGGGTTTTTAAAGGGGATGCTCTGCGACGATGGTCTGCACCTGACCGAAGAAGGGCAGATTTTCGTGGGCGAGCAGATCGCCGATCTGGCACGGCACCAGGGACCGCAAGGCGGCGCCCCTGTTTTCCGTGCGGAATAAAAAGGTATTAAGACTTTCCGAGATGTAAAAACTTCGGTGACCGCCGAAGTTTTTGCCTGTCCCGAAAGCCTTTGGAATAATAAAAAGACACAACCTTCAACCTTTTTTACCGTCCGTCCGAATCAGCGCAACACACTGTCCACAGCGGACTTTTCCCCGCGTTCTTCGCAGTTTGGGGACTGGGTAACCGGGAAGCAGGGAGCGATTATCGGTTATTCCGCTAGGATGTGTTTCTAGAGCCTAGAAGATGCAGTTTTGCGTTTATCGGCTTGCAGCTTGAGGCGATAAACGCAGGCGCAGTGGTGCTGCGGCGAGGCTTTTCAGCAAGAATATGCAAATTGAGACGGCAATAAATGCGCTTTGCGGATTTTGGAAACTCACCCTTACAACGGAGGTTCGGCGTGACAGATATAGCTTCACACTTCGGCGAGGATGACTTCAACGTCGGTTGCTTCCACCTCCGCCTGTATATCGGCCGGAAGCGCCTCATTGCACACGAGCACGTCGATATCGGCCAGCGCCGCGAATGTAAAAGGGAGCGATCGGCCGAGTTTGCTGTTGTCCATGAGCATAACGACCTTGGCCGCCTTGGCGATGACGGTGCGCTTGAGCATGCTTTCGTTCTGGGAACCGCTCGTGAACCCGTTGCTCGGTGAAAAACCGGATGGGGCCATAAAAGCCAGGTCGATGTTGATGCTGCGGATAAATTGTTCGGCCTGCGCGCCGGAACAGGAAAGCGTGTTTTCGCTGATTTGCCCGCCGGTAAGCAGTACGTCGCATGTATGCCGCTGGGAAAGCTCGATGGCAATATTCGCGCCGCTTGTGACGATGGTGTAGCGATCGCCGCCGATGTGGTTGGCAACGGCCATCAGCGTACTGCCCGCATCAAGGTATACCGAGTGCCCGGGATGGATCAGTCCGACGGCGGCTTTTGCGATTGCGATTTTTTCGCGTGTGTTTTCGCGGGCGCGCTTGCTGTAAACGCCTTCCACTTGGAACGAAGCGGACTGTAAAGAGATTACGCCGCCATGGACCCTGCGGATACAGCCCTGCTCTTCGAGCTGCTTTAAGTCGCGCCAGATGGTCATGGAAGAAAAGCCTTCGTAAAGACTTTGAAGTTCGGAAACACTGACTTCCCCACGCGAATGGATAAAATCACGCACGCGGGAGATTCGTTCGTTGATCATGCTGTATTCTCGGCCTCCTGTATAACACGTATCATAACACGAATGTTAAAAAACAACAAGCACAGTTCGTATTTTCATAAAAACCGCTAAAATGTCCGTACATAATATTGACAAACCGCTGCAAGGCGTTCAATATAAGAGATGTTGAAAAGAAAAACATGAGGGGGACGACAAAAGCATGAAAATCCATATTTGCCGGGATGAACAGGCGGCCAGGACGGCCGCGGAACGTTATGTACAGTTACTGCAAAAAAAACCGGACGCCGTGCTGGGCTTTGCGACAGGTTCCACGCCGTTGCAGCTTTATGCGGCGCTTGCGGAAAGATGCAAGGCGGGGGATGTTTCGTTTGCAAAAGCTGTGAGTTTCAACCTGGATGAATATGTCGGACTGAACGGCACGCATCCGCAATCCTACCGGTATTTTATGGACCAGAATCTCTTCACTAAAATTGATATTTGTATCGATCGTACGCATGTTCCCAACGGGACGAATTGCGGGAGCGATTCCCTGAAAGGGTACGACGATGCGATCAAAGCCGCAGGTGGCCTGGACCTGCAGCTTCTGGGCATTGGACGCAACGGGCATATCGGCTTCAACGAGCCGGGTACGCCGTTTGGCACGCTCACACACGTGGTCACGCTTTCGGAATCGACAAGGCAGGCAAACGCACGATTTTTCGACTCGGTGGACGCAGTCCCCAAGCAGGCGGTCACGATGGGGATGCGGACTGTTATGAACGCGCGTTCCATCATCCTGTTTGCACAGGGTGAAACCAAGGCGAAGGTAATCCGCGAAGCGCTTTGCGGGCCTGTGACGGAAGACGTGCCTGCTTCGGTTCTGCAACTACATCCGTTTGTAGAAGTCTTTCTCGACGAAGAAGCGGCAAAACTCCTGTAACGGGCGCTTTGCGGCTTCGGGCGGTTTCTTTTGGCTCTTTGCCGCACGGGAGCCTGAAGGGCGAGAGGCAAAACGCGGTTACTCCGTCAAAAAATAAGTTTTTGACGGGAATAAGCCCGCCGGATTTCCGGCGGGCTGTTGCTTGCGTTTAAAAGTTATTATCCGCGGGTCAAGCGTTCATGCGATTGAGCACGGCATCCAGATTAGGCATGGCGGGGATGCCGCCGCGATGCTCCACGCAGAGCGAGGCGGTCGCGTTGCCGAAGCGCGCGCAGTCCGCCGCGTCGTCCGCCGTGACGTTTTTCAAGGTTCTGCCGGCGGAGAGGAAGCGATAGAGGAACCCGCCGAAAAACGCGTCGCCCGCGCCGGTGGTATCGACTGCCTTTGCGGTAAACCCCGGCACCGTCCGGCCCTCGCCGCCGACGCGTACATACGCGCCCTTGCTGCCGAGCGTGACGGCCACGACGCGCACGCCCTGGTCGATCAGCACGTCCGCCGCCTTTAGGGGGTCGGTTTCGCAGGTGAGCAGCGGCAGTTCCTCATCGGATGCCTTAACGATATCCGCCGTTGCGATCAGCGAGCGCATATACGTGACCGCCTGATCACGGCTTTCCCATAGGGAAGCACGGTAGTTGGGGTCGTAGGAAATGATCGCACCTGCGGCCTTGGCGGCGTCGATCGCCTCATAGGTTGCCGATCGCGCGGGTTCGGCGGTCAGCGAAAGCGAACCGGTGTGGAAGATACGCGTGTTTTTGAGCAACTCCATGTCAAGTTCGTCCGGACGCAGGCAGGTGTCCGCACCGGGTTTCCGTGCAAAGGAAAACTCGCGCTCGCCGCTCTTGGCCAGCGCAACGAACGCCAGCGTGGTAAAAACGTCGTCCGCCTCGATCAGCGCGTGCATGTCCACGCCCGCGTCGAGCATCGCCTGCTTGAGGAAATGCCCGTGCATGTCGTTGCCGACTTTGCCGATGAACGCGGTTTTCGCGCCGCAACGGGACGCGGCGCAGACGAGGTTTGTGACCGCGCCGCCCGCGTTCTGCTCAAAGAGGCGCATGCCGGCCGGGGAAAACCCGTTTTCCGTAAAGTCCACCAAAAGCTCGCCGAGGGAAACGATATCGTACATAATTAAATTGCTCCTTGTCGGTGAAATATAGGGTGAAATCAAATGAAGTTCGGCGTGTCAGTATTCGTCCGCGCAGAAGCAGATGCATTCGCCGAACAAATCCCGAAACGGCAGATACCCGCAAAGAAACTGCGAAAGCCGCCCGATGGAGAGCGTGTCGGTCGGCGGGGCGTCCGTTTGGCTGCCTGCACCGTCGAATAGTCCGTCGTTCCAGGACAGGAACGAATCGACTACGCGCAAGCGAAACGCCTCCGGTCTGCCACAAAACGTTTTGAGCAGATACGAAACGTCCACGGGCACAACAATGCCCTGCGGATAAGGTTTACCCGGCAGCATTGCGTCCGGCGGGAGTTTCACGCGTGTGCCCTTGGGCAGGCGCGAAACCAGCGCGGGGTAGGATTCCGGCGTGCGGCAAAGTGCTTCCTCACAGTATAACCCGTCTTCGTCCGGCGAGGCAAAAAGATAGCCTTCCATTCTTCCGTCCATGCGGAGCGAAAGGTACCGCCCGCCGTCGCAGAGCAAATTACGAATGCGACGTTTCATCTGCGCGGCGTCACGCAGAACGCATCCGCTGTAGCGCGACGTTGCCATGCGATATACTTCTAGCAGTTCTTCCGCGGGCGGCACATCGTCCCATTCGACCGGGATGGCGGGTGCGGACGGCTTTTTGTAGAGCCGCGCGTTTGAACAAGGGAATTCACCGATTGCGCGGTAAATTGAAAAATGCGACGGCGTGTGGAACGCAAGCGGGATGTTTTGCCCACGGCAGTGTTCCAGCAGCGCGTGCATCACGCGCTTCATCAGACCGCGTCCTTCGTTTCCGGGCAGGGTCGCCACGCCGGATACCATCATGGCGGGCAGCGAAACGCCGCGCACGTTCAGCCGCATGGGCGAGCCGTGCGCAATGCTTATGATCGATCCGTTTTCTTCCGCGCAGAAAGAAGTCTCCGGCGAGAAACGTTCGGAGAAAAACCAGTCGGTAAAGGCGGGAGAATCGTCAAACCGCGTCCGCCAGATCGCTTTGGCTTCCGCCCGGTCGGCCGGGGTGAGCGCGCGGACAAGCGGCGGCATCAGACGATGTAGCGCTCGCTCTTTTCCGCGGCGGCGGCGAGCTCGGCGCGTTTTTCGTCGTAACCCTGCTTACCCAGCAGCGCGTAGGTGGCTTTTTTGCCTTCCTCCACGCCGGGCTGATCGAACGCGTTGATATTGAGCAGTTCGCCCGCAAACGCGGTTGCCATTTCAAACAGAAAGAGCAGTTCGCCGACCGTGAAGGCGCTGACTTCCGGCATGCGGACCGTCATGTTCATGTGCCCACTTTTGCTCAGCGCGTATTCTGTGGCTTTTTGTTCGGCGGCGATGAGTTCGTTATGCGTATGTCCGCAGAGAAACGAGACGTCCGGCACGTCGAAATAACCGTCGCTGATCATGGTTTCCGTACGGTAGCGTTCCACGGTGAGAAACGTGACGACCTTATCGAACGGGCCTTCCGTGTAAAGCTGTACCTGCGAATGCTGGTCGGTCACGCCCAGGCTTTTGACCGGCGTCTGACCTGCATTGACGACGTTCCCGTCGAGATCGGTACGTTTGCCGAGCGATTCCGCCCAGAGCTGCGCATACCAGTCCGCCATATAACGAAGCGAATCGGCATACGGCATCATGACGCTGATGTTGCAGCCGCGCTGCATGCTTGCAACCTGAAGCGTCGCCATCATATATGCGGGGTTTTTCCAAACATCCCGCTGAGAGTCACAGATTTCATCCATCAGCGCGGCGCCGGAAAGCATTTCGCGGATGTCGATGCCGCAGACTGCGGCGGCGAGCAGACCGACAGGGCAGAGCTCCGAAAAACGGCCGCCGACTCCCTCCGGTATCACGAAGGTTTTCAGGTTTTCCGCGCGGGCGATCTTGATCAGGTTGCCCTTAGACTCGTCCGTTGTGGCGATGAGGTGCGAGCTGATGTCCTTGCCGAGCTTTTCGTGCAGCAGCGAGGAGACAATCAGAAGCTGGCTCATGGTTTCGGACGTGCCGCCTGATTTGCTGATGACGTTGAACGCCGTTTTTTCCACGTCTATCACGTCCAGCAGCGCCGCCATACGCTCAGGGTCGATGTTGTCCTCGATGAACAGCCGCGGCCCGCCGCGCTTTTCCGCGGGCAGGTCGTTATAGCGCAGGTGGTTGAGCGCCTGCTGCACCGCAATGGGGCCGAGCGCGCTGCCGCCAATGCCGAGCACGACGAAATTTTCGAACTTGGCGCGGATTTCCTCCGCCGTTTCGAGAAGGGCCTTCACGATTTCATCCTGATTGTACGGCAGTTCGCGCCAGCGCATGAGCGGGCGTTTGGCGCGCATGTTGGCGATCGCGCGGTCGATCTGCGGCTGCATGGTTTCGATTTCGCGCCGGTAAAG
>CAYTHS010000133.1:0-6250 GCA_964437665.1 uncultured Oscillospiraceae bacterium | reverse complement strand
CGAAAAACGACGACTGCGAACCGAGCGGGAGAGTAGGTAGCCGCCGGGATCCAAAAGTAAGGCTCCTTCGCTTTGCATGGAGTTATATCTTTTATTTGCTATTGTAGATACTTGGGTGAAGCGTCGAGGCTTGTGAACAACTTGGATTGGCTACAGTAAACTGTACAGAAAAGATAAGGTAGTGGTATTCTCTTGAAGATGAAAGAGAGGGAAAAACCATGCCTGAAAAACGAGCAAGAAGAACGTTCAGCGAAGAACAGAAAAAACAGCTGGTTGAGCTGTTCAACCACGGCAAACCTAGAAGCGAAATCATTCGAGAGTACGATCTAACGGCATCAGGTTTTGACAAATGGGCCAAGCGCATCAACGCTACAGCTTGCGTGCAAGGTGCGGGAGAGAATTGCGCGTGAGCGCAATGCGATCAACGATGGCGCGATTCTTTTGAAGCATGATCCCTCTCACGCATGGTTCAACACAAAATAACACTTTTTTCATTTTGAAATAATACTCTGTTCACATATATATTGTATGATCCAAGCATAGAAGAGACAAGATGTTGAAAGAGGTGCGAAATATGCTGGATCGGCTGTATCTGATCGCGTATCTTTGGAAAATCAAATTTCGTCACCCGGCTGCGAAAGCAAGTTGCTGACGAACGTCTGAAAAAATAATAAATTCGTCGTCCTGCTAAAAGGGTCCCCCTCTGTTGACAGGGACGTTCCGATTTCTCCCCCGGGCATTGCGCCCGGGGTTTTGTTTGCTTGAACAGGTATCTGAAAAGAGGTGCGGCAAACCAGTTCTTTTTTGCCAAATTCTTACTTTCCGGCAAGGTTGGGGCATAAAAGGCGGGAGCGCTCCCGAACGCTGCGTATAATGTTGAAAATGTTTTTCTATGAACGGTTGTTATTTTTCACAGTTATGTTAGAATGGCGAAATAGAGTGAGGATAAGTCGATGAAACAACAATACAAGGGACTGCCCGGCACGATTCTGTGCTATACGATTTGGGGAATTCTTCCGCTGTTCTGGCATTTGCTCGATAAGGTGGACGCCATTGTGATTCTGGCGAACCGGATTGTCTGGTCGGCTTTTTTTACGATTGGCCTTCTGCTGCTGACCAAGCGCTTCGGAGAGGTAAAAACGGTGTTTTCCGACAGGAAAAAGATGCGGTTTATGATTCCTGCGGCTGTTGTGATCACCGTTAACTGGGGGTTGTATATCTGGGCGGTGAACGCGGGGCGTCTGCTGGACGCAAGCCTTGGGTACTATTTAAACCCATTGATGGTGTTTGCCATCGGAATGCTGCTTTTCCGTGAGAAATGCGGCGTGCTGGAATGGATTGCTCTGGGGCTTGCGACCGTCGGCGTATTGGTTGCGACGATCGCTTTTGGAGCGTTTCCCTGGGTCGCGCTTGGCCTTGCGGTATCATTCGGGCTATATGGAACGTTTAAGAAGCTTGCCGGCGTCAACGGGCTCGCCAGCATTGCTGTAGAAACAATATTAGTTGGACCGTTTGCGCTTGCTTACCTGCTGTTTGCACCCACCGGCCAGGCGACTTTCGCTACGCTGGATCTCTATACGGCCGTGCTGTTGTTCCTCACGGGGGCGGTCACGGCTACGCCGATGATATTGTATACCCGGGGGGTCAACCATCTGGCGTTTACAACGGTCGGGTTTTTACAATATATTAGCCCGTCGCTGCAACTGCTTCTCGGCGTATTGGTTTTTCACGAATCGCTTACGGGGGACCGGATAGCCGCGTTTGTTTTTTTCGGGGCGGCGCTGGTGCTGTATACGCTGGGATTGCTGCGGCTGCCAGAACGGCTGTCGGGCAGAATAAGACGCGAACGGCTGAGCTGTAAAGAAAGATAAAGTGAGACGCGCATGTGAAGCTCCTGTGGAATCAGGGGCTTTTTCTTGCGCAAGAAGAACAACGCTGTTATACTAACAAATTAGGGTACTATGCGGACGAATGCCTTTTATTATCGCAATCGCCCTCGGAAAAGAACGATAAAGGAGCTTCCGAATGGGATTTTTGGATACATTGCTCGGAAACACGAGCGCAAGCCGGCTTAAGAAACTCCAGCCGTTTGTGAAACGCATCAACGAGATGGAACCTCAGATGCAGGCGATGACAGACGAACAGCTCCGCGCGCAGACGCCGCGTTTCCGCGAGCGCCTTCAAAACGGCGAAACGATGGACGATATCATGGTGGAAGCGTTTGCGACAGTCCGCGAGGCGGCCGTGCGTACGGTTGGCATGCGGCATTTCGACGTGCAGCTGCTTGGCGGTATGGTGCTCCATCAGGGGCGAATCGCCGAGATGAAGACCGGTGAAGGAAAAACGCTGGTTGCAACGCTGCCGGCCTATCTGAATGCGCTTACGGGCGAAGGCGTGCATATCGTCACCGTAAACGACTATCTTGCCAAGCGCGACGCACAGTGGATGGGCAAGATTTACAGATTCCTCGACATGAGCGTCGGCTGTATCATCAACGGAATGGAGCGCGAGGAAAAACAGGAAGCCTATCGCAGCGACATAACCTATGGCACCAACAATGAATTCGGGTTCGATTATCTGCGCGACAACATGGTCGTTTTCCGCGAGATGATGGTGCAGCGCGAACTGGCTTATGCCATCGTGGACGAGGTGGACTCCATCCTGATCGATGAAGCGCGTACGCCGCTGATTATCAGCGGAGAAGGCGAGGAGTCCAGCGAACTGTATACCGCAGCCAACCGTTTCGTCAGAGGACTAAAGAGAGGCTCAAACCTGACGCAACAGTCCAATACGGACCGTATCATGGGCGAGGAAGAGGCGGAAGACGGCGACTATCAGTGCGATATTAAAAAGCGCACCGTCCAGCTCACGGGGGAAGGGATTCGAAAGGCCGAGCAGCATTTCGGCGTAGAGAACCTCGGCGATCCGGAAAACATGGAACTGAACCATCACATTGTGCAGGCGCTGCGCGCGCACGCACTGTTTGAACGCGATAAAGATTATGTTGTGCAGGACGGGCAGGTGCTCATCGTGGATGAGTTCACGGGCCGCCTGATGATCGGCCGCCGTTATAGCGAGGGACTGCATCAGGCGCTGGAAGCCAAGGAAGGCGTCACCGTTGAAAAGGAAAACCGGACGCTGGCGACTATCACGCTGCAGAATTATTTCCGGATGTACAAAAAGCTGGCGGGTATGACCGGTACGGCTAAAACCGAAGAGTCGGAATTCATGAGCATCTACGATCTGGACGTCGTAGAGATTCCCACCAACAAGCCGCTGCAGCGTACGAACCATGACGATGCGATTTTCCCCACCGAAAGGGGCAAGTTTGACAGCATTGTGGAAACAATCCGTGAAATCCACAAAACCGGCCAGCCGGTACTGGTCGGCACCATCAGCGTTGAGCGCAGCGAATACCTCAGCGTCAAACTGACCCGCGCGGGCATCGCGCATGAAGTGCTCAACGCCAAACAGCATGCAAAAGAGGCGGAAATCGTCGCGCAGGCGGGCAAGAAGGGACAGGTTACGATTGCGACCAACATGGCCGGCCGTGGCACGGACATTCTGCTAGGCGGCAATCCGGACTTTCTCGCGCGGCGCGACATGCGTCAGGAAGGCTGTGAGGATTGGCTCGTCGAGGAGGCTGTCGGGCATGGGGACACGTCCGATCCGGACGTTCTGGCCGCCCGTAAACGCTATAAACAGCTTTTCGAAACGCATAAGAGCGTAACCGACAAGGAACACGACGAGGTGGAAGCCCTCGGCGGGTTGTTTATTCTCGGCACCGAGCGGCACGAAAGCCGCCGCATCGACAACCAGCTCCGCGGCCGTTCCGGCCGTCAGGGTGACCGCGGCGCCACGCAGTTTTATGTATCGTTTGAAGACGAGCTGATGCGGCGTTTCGGCGGCGAGCGCGTGACCAATACGCTAAACCGTTTTGCTTCCGGCGAGCAGCAGCAGGAAATCCGACTTGAGATGCGTATGCTCACTAAGCAGATCGAGGCTGCGCAGAAACGCGTTGAAGCCATGAACTTTGAAACGCGTAAAAATGTTTTAAGATACGACGATGTGATGAACAAGCAGCGCGAGATCATTTACGGCCAGCGCCGCCGCGTCCTGCTTGGAGAGGACCTTTCCGAGAGCATCCTCACGATGATCCGTGAAACGGTCGATTCTATGGTGGAAAACGTCTGCAACCCGCATGCGCCTCGCGAAAGCTGGGACTTCACGGCGCTTTCGATGGAGGTCTGCAAGCTCTGCTACCGTCAGCCGAAGATGCTGTTCACCGAAGAGGAACGCAGAAAATCCGGCATTGAAGAAATCAAGGAACATCTCTATGATTATACCGACAAGGTGTACCGCGAGACCGAACAGCGCTTAAAAGACGCGGGCATCGATATGCGCGAAAACGAGCGCGTGATTCTGCTGCGTACCGTTGACGAACACTGGATGGAACACATCGACGCTATGGACCAGCTCAAACAGGGGATCGGGCTGCGGTCCTATGCGCAGCGCGACCCCGTGTACGCTTATACGAGCGAAGGATTCGAGATGTTCGACGCAATGGTGGCCGAAATCCGCGAGCAGACCGTGCGGAGATTGTATCAGATGCAGGTGACCGGCGGACCCCTGCGCCGCGTACAGCTTGCCAAGCCCATCGAGCCGAAGGCCGAGGGCGCGAACGCGACCTTTTCACGCGGAGAAAAGAAGGTTGGAAGAAACGATCCCTGCCCCTGCGGCAGCGGTAAGAAATTCAAGAACTGCTGCGGCAAGAAAGGCTGACCCCAAAATAGCCGGGCGGCGCTCCGGGGACAGGCTGGCGCGGACGGCGTTCAAGGAGAAAACCGAGCCGCGCCGTGCGGCGGCAAGCGCCATGTTTACAAGCAGAAAACGGTACGATTGGGAGGATTGGAGACCATATGATCCCGCTGGATGAATATAAAATGAATTTGGACATGTTTGCAGAACAGCTGGCCGAATGCAAAGCCGCGCTCGACCCGGACCGGATTCAAAAGGAACTTGCGGAACTGGACGCGCTGATGAGCGCGCCGGATTTCTGGAACGACGTTGAAAACGCAAACAAAATCAACAAAAACGTCAAACAGCTCCAGCATAAGCTTGAGCGTTTTGAAAAACTCTACAGTCGTTTCGAGGATTTAAAAACCCTCATCGAAATGGCGGAGGAGGAGCAGGACGACAGTCTCGTGGACGAAATCAAGTCCGAAACGGACGCCGTCGCTTCCGAGATCGAAACCCTCCGGCTTGAGCAGATGCTCAAGGGTCCGTACGACGCTTCCAACGCCGTCCTTTCGCTCCATGCGGGCGCGGGCGGCACCGAAGCGCAGGATTGGACAGAAATGCTCTACCGCATGTACACGCGTTACTGCGAAAACAGCGGCTGGAGCGTGCGCGAGCTGGACGTGCTGGACGGCGACGACGCCGGCATCAAGTCCGTTACGTTTGAAGTGGACGGCGAGAACGCCTATGGATATCTCAAGGCGGAAAAAGGCGTGCACCGGCTGGTGCGTATCTCTCCCTTCGATGCAAGCGGCCGGCGGCACACGTCGTTTGCCTCGTTGGATGTAACTCCTATTTTTGACGAAGACATGGGCGACATCAAGATTGAAGCCGACGACCTCCGGGTGGATACGTATCGTTCCAGCGGTGCGGGCGGGCAGCACGTCAACAAGACCAGCTCCGCAATCCGCATTACGCACCTGCCGACGGGTATCGTCGTACAGTGTCAAAACGAGCGCAGTCAGATTCAGAACCGTGAAACCGCGATGCGCATGCTCCGCGGCAAACTGTTGGAATTGCAGGAACGTGAACGCGAGGCGCAGATGGCTGAAATCAAGGGCGAGATGAAAAAGATCGAGTGGGGAAGCCAGATCCGCAGTTACGTTTTCCAGCCATACACGCTGGTTAAGGACCATCGTACGGGCGTTGAAAACGGAAACATCCAGGCCGTTATGGACGGCGAACTCGATCCGTTTATTCACGCGTATCTCGTGCAGTCCTGACCCACTTTCTTTGAAAAGAAAGCGGGAGAAAGAAACTTTTGGTTTCAGGACACGAAAGTTCTTATGCTTCTTTTCCCTTAAGAAAAGAAGAGAACTGCTTTTCTTTGAAAAGAAAGCGGGAGAAAGATACTTTTAGTTTCAGGACACGAAAGTTCTTATGCTTCTTTTCCCCTAAGAAAAGAAAGCGGGAGAAAGATACTTTTAGTTTCAGGACACGAAAGTTCTTATGC
>CAYTHS010000132.1:0-6275 GCA_964437665.1 uncultured Oscillospiraceae bacterium | reverse complement strand
TTTGCAAAAATCAAAGGTACACCGTACTCTTCCGCACAGATCGTCGCCAACGCGATGCCGGAAGCTTCCACCGTTAAAACCGCAGTCAGGCCAGACAAATCAAAACGGCTTTTGAATTCCTTCGCGATTTCACGCATCAGCGCCGTGTCCACGCGATGGTTCAAAAACCCGTCAACCTTGATGATGTTACCCGGAAGCACGCGCCCCTCGGCGCGGATTCGGTCATGGAACCTCTTCATGCTGCACCATCTCCCATCCATATCAATAATGCGTACATTATCTCGCAAAACCACTTTCAAATCAACCCCTTGCAACTATTTCCGAAATGCGCTGCAGAAAAGCGTATCATTCAATCATACTGTGATATAGAGCGCAGAAAAAAATAATGCCGCACGTTTTATCGTGCGGCATAAAACCAGCGACTCGACCTTAGTTGAGCGAATCCTTCAGAGCTTTTCCGGCCTTGAAGGTAGGCAGTGTGGAAGCAGGAATATCGATCTCTTTACGCGTCTGCGGGTTGTGACCCTTGCGCGCGGGACGATGCTTTGCTTCAAACGTTCCAAATCCCACGATAGAGACTTTTTCGCCGGCTTTGAGCGCTTCTTCAATTGCGCTCAGAAACGATCCGACGGCCTTTTCGGCATCCTTTTTCGAGAGTTCGCTCTTCTCGGCGACCGCCGCGATTAAATCGGTTTTATTCATTTTGTAAACCTCCATGTTTTTTGGTTGCTGGAACATTGTATCAATGTTCGTGGTATTTATCAAGCCTTAAATTGTGAATTTATTCCCCACTGCGGGACTTTTTCGCCTCTTCCCACAACTTGTCCATCTGCTCAAGCGACATGCCCGCCAACGTATCTTTTTTACCTCCCGAGAGGTTTTCCATCCGCTCGAAACGGGCGATGAACTTGTCCGTCGCTTTCATAAGCAGGAATTCTGGTTCAAGCTTCAGCAGCCTTGCTACATTCACGACGGAAAAGAGTAAGTCCCCCATTTCTTCCGGGATGTCGCCGCCGGTCCGCATTGCTTCTTCAAGCTCCTGCGTTTCTTCCCTTATCTTAAAAAAAGCTTCTTCAGCATTCGGCCAGTCGAACCCGACGTCCGCCGCCTTTTTTTGCACTTTGCGACTTCTCAGAAGCGCAGGAAAACTTTTCGGCACGCTCCTGAGCACTTCTGTCTGCGTCGTCTGGTGTCGCTGCGCCATTTTAAGCGCGTCCCAGTTCTTTAATACATCTCCGGAACCACTGACGCGAACTTCTCCAAAAACATGCGGGTGCCGGTATATGAGCTTACAGACAAGCTCTGTTGCCGCGTCCCGGTCGGTAAACGCGCTTTGCTCCTCTGCGATAGCCGCATGCAACGCAAATTGGAGCAGCACATCTCCGAGTTCTTCGCAGATATGTGCGTCGTCGCCTTCGTCGATCGCATCTACAAGCTCGTAACACTCCTCAAGCAACGCATTTTTCAGTGAAACATGCGTTTGTTCCCTGTCCCAAGGGCAGCCGTCCGGTGCGCGCAGTCTTCGGACCACGCGCATCACGTCGTCCAAGCCGTGGCGGGTGCGCTGCAGAAACGGAGCACACGCTACATACACGGCGGTAGTCGCATCGTAGTGGCTTTGCCTATCCAGTTCGCAGAGCGGGATATCCCGCGCGCCGTACGTACCGCCGGTTCCGACAGCGGCAATGGAAATCTTCCATTCGTCCGGGAAGAATTCCGAGAGTGCGAGCTTCACGCCGCCTGCGATGATTTGATCGTCGATCTCATCGATTACATAGCAGTTTTCCGGGTCGAATTGCTCCGGCAGATCGTGTGCGGATACCTCCGTCGCACGGTCACACCCGGGAAACGCGGCGTTCGCCACGCCAACATATGAAAGTATCTTGATGGAAATGCCCGCTTTATCCGCTTCCGCTCTGATTACGGGCAGTTGACTTTTTTTGATGCCGCCGGTCGCGACATACACGCATTCGCCGGCTTGCACAAGGCGTAGTGCGATTTGCCGGTTGAGGTGATCGAAGTCTTCGCTCGATTCAAACAGATCGTCCATCGAAACATACGGTTTTTCAATTTTGCGTATCGTATCCGCGGACGGATGCTTTTCCGTCTGCAGAAAGAGCGCCGGTGTGCCGAGGATTGTATCACGCGCTTCAAGCGTCATAAGGTTCGGCGCGCGCAGAATTACGATCTGAATCACGTTAGCTTTTAGTCCTTTCCATGTTTAAGAGCGTTTTGGCGCCCGTTTCCCATACTGCAGTCTGTAAAGAATCGATCCGCCTGGGATCAGCGAAAGATCTTTTTTTGAAAACATCCGCATCCACAGTGTCAGGCCCAGATACAGTACAACTCCAATAAGAATCGCCCCGAGTGTGGCGATAGCGTTGGACGCAATTTTTCCCATAATAAATCCGTAAGAAAAATACGCGGCTGCACCCATCGCCATCGAGGCGACGATCGGCTTGATGAACGTATTCATCACGTTGAGCCGCAGCCTGGTATAGCGAATCAGGTAAATCGCATCCAGAACCCCTGCGACCATATAGCATGCGGTTGTCGAAATCGCAGCGCCCTGAATTTCAATCGAAGGATTGCGCATAAGCGTGAGCATAAGTCCGACCTTGACCAGACCGCCGATAAAAAGATTGATAACAGGGACATGCTGCTTGCCCGCGCCCTGCAGGATGCCGGTAAGCGTCTGCACCAGCGAAAGGAAAATGACGCCGATTGCGGACGTCCGCATCAGCGCACTCGCAATGGAGAGCCGCTCCGCATCGATGTTATACAGGAAATCGATCACTGGCGAAGCGAGAGCGAACAATCCGACCGCGCAAGGAATGCCAATAAACATAGCGAGCTTGACGCCCATTGCGGACACGGTGAGGATCGTTTTATGGTCCTTCTCCGTACGCGCGGCGGACACCGCGGGCACCAAACTCATCGCTAACGCGATGGTCAGCACGGCGGGCATGTTTATGATATTGGTGACATTGCTTCGCAACGCAACGTAACGCATGGACGCGGCCGCTTCGGAAAAACCAATATCCATGAGCGTGCTTTTAATCAGCGTCGCGTCCGCAATACCCGTGATTGGCATAATTGAAGCGCCGATGGTCACCGGTACCGCGATTACGAGCAGGTTGCGTATGATATGCGTTCCTCCGGGTTCGCCTTCCCAGACGGTAGCGTCCGCCGTAAGTTCTTTTTTACGAAAAAGATAGAAAAAACCTATAACGAACAGCGCCAGCAGCTCGGAGATCGTAACGCCTGCAATTGCACCCATTGCGCCGTATTCCAACCCACGTGGCATCCATTTAGCCGCGAGATACAACCCGATACCAAGTTTACCCGCTTGTTCCATGAGCTGGCTCATCGCCGTACCGGTCATTTGCTGGAGACCCTGCAGATAACCACGGTATGCGCACATCAGCGAAACGATCAGAAGCGCCGGGGACATCATGCGGAACGAATGTACCGCTGCTTCACCTACAGTCGTCCTTGCAAGGAATCCCGCGCCGAAATACATCAGCGCAGCGGTAACGAGTCCAATGCAAAGCAGCAGCAACTGCGACTTGCGGAAGACTCGCTTTGCGCCGTCACGGTCGCCGAGAGCGGTACGCTCGGCAACCATTCGCGAGATTGCGGTCGGCAACCCGGCCGTGCTGATGACGAGCAGCGTGGAATAATATGGATAGACCGCTTCGTAATACTGCATGCCATCGCCAAGCATGTTATAAAGCGGAATCCGAAAGAACGCGCCGATGACCTTACAAATCAGTCCGGCTGCGCCGAGGATGACCGCGCCCCTGACGAACGACTTTTTCTTGTTTGTGGTCATGCATTTCCCTCTCTGCCCCAGCCCGGTTTGCACGAAACCCAAGCAAGGTTGGTGATTGGCACAGCGTAAAAAAAGAAAAACTACGCAGACGGTATTATAACATTTTTTCAGTCGGCGCGCTATCCCCGTGCAGACTGCAACAAAAGGCATTCTCGACAAATAAAAAGCGTATTGCTATAATTATTCTATCTAATTATGGAGGTATCAGCGATGGGTTTGATCAGCGCGGTCGGCGGTGCAGTCGGCGGAGTATTGGCCGACCAATGGAAAGAGTATTTTTACTGTGAAGCACTCGGAACGGATATCCTGGTCAGCAAAGGCCAGAAACGCGTGAATGAAAAGCGCAGTTCCAACACAAAGGCTTCCGACAACATTATTTCCAATGGCTCGATCGTTTCGGTCAACGATGGCCAGTTTATGATGATTGTGGAACAGGGCAAGGTCGTAGAATTTTCCGATCAGCCCGGCGAGTTTTTATATGACACCTCAACAGAACCTTCGCTGTTTTACGGCGGGTTCGGCAAAGGTTTGCTCGACTCCCTGCACCTGATCGCAAAGCGTTTTGGGTTCGGAGGCGACACCGCAAAGGACCAACGCATTTACTACTTCAACAAAAAAGAAATCATCGGCAACAAATACGGCACGGCGAACCCCGTCCCGTTCCGCGTGGTCGACCGCAATATCGGACTTGATATCGATATCGCAATCCGCTGTTTCGGCGAGTATTCTTATAAATTCGTCGATCCGCTGCTCTTCTATGCGAATGTGTGCGGCAACGTAGAGAGCGTTTATCGCCGCGATGAGATCGATTCTCAGCTCAAAAGCGAGCTGATGACGGCGCTTCAGCCTGCATTCGCCAAAATCAGCGCAATGGGTATCCGCTACAGTTCGCTGCCCGGCCATACGCAGGAGATCGCGGACGCGCTCAACGAAGTGCTTACTGAAAAATGGAAAGAACTGCGCGGAATCGCGGTCGCCTCCTTTGGCGTTAGCTCCGTATCGGCCTCCGATGAAGATGAAGACCTTATCAAACGCCTTCAACAGGCAGCCGCGCTCAAAGATCCGACCATGGCAGCCGCCGTGCTTACCAGCGCGCAGGCGCAGGCCATGCAGGACGCGGCAAAAAACGAGGGTGCGGGTGCGTTCGTCGCGTTTGCCGGCATGAACGCCGCGGCCAACGCGGGCGGCACAAGCGCACAATCGCTCTACGGCATGGGTCAGCAGGCCGGTGCGCCGCAGGGCTGGAACTGCCCCAAGTGCGGTCATCCCGGAAATGCCGGAAAATTTTGCTCAAACTGCGGCGAGCCGAAACCCGGCGAGGGCGGCTGGACCTGCCCCAAATGCGGCCAGGCGGGCAACGCAGGCAAGTTTTGCTCCAACTGCGGAACGGCCAATCCGGAAGGGTTTAGATGCCCGAAGTGCGGTTATACCCCGCCTAATGGCCAGAAACCGAAGTTCTGCCCGGAATGCGGTACAAAATTCGAGTAAAGAACAAGTCGGAAAATAAAATCTCTTCTTTTTTCAAATGCAGCAACTGGCGTCGTTTGCACAACGGCGCCAGTATTAGTTCGCCTTAGGCACTCTTGTTTCTTTCTAGAACATTCCGTCACATCAATTTCTCGACGACAAAGCCTTTCGGCGTTTCCGCATTTGCGCTTCTATTACTTAAAACCATGCCTCCTCCGGTTGTCTTCAACTCCGCTTATATCGTCAACCGCTATCCGCCGTGTTCAATTTCACAAAATGACGTTATTCCAAACACATGCGGAGTCGACAGGAAAAGAGCTTGCAATTTATCTTGAAATCCTTTACAATACTGCTTGCGTACTTTTATAGTCCGATAGAATTTTGAGAAAAATCCGAATAATTATATAACGTATCCTACGATATATAGTCATCATTTTTCTTCATCACCACAAATGAATCCGTTATTACGTAAAAATTTGTAGGGGCATGATGTAATGGTAACATAGCGGTCTCCAAAACCGTTCTTCTGGGTTCGAGTCCTAGTGCCCCTGCCAACAGAAGCCACCCGCCTTTGGGTGGCTTTTTCTGTTCGCTTTCTTAAACGGAACTTGACGCCGGGGAAAGAAACGCCTCGCGCTTCTGAGACCGTCAAAAAACTTGTTTTTTGACGGGGTAACCACGTTTTGCCTCTCGTCCTTCGGACTCCCGGGCGGCAAAACGCACAGAGAAACCGCGCGAGACGGGCGATCGTACTGCGCCGGATGAACCGGCACAGCCGGGATATGCGGGTTAAGGGTTACGATCCTTAATAATCCCAGGGGCTTTTTCGACAGGCTGAGCAGCGCTTCGCGCTTCTGTTTTGCACAAATCCATAGGGTGTGTTTCTAAAATCACAAAAGCGCATTTCCGCCACCTCGGCTTGCATATTCTTGTTGAAAAGCCTCGCCGCAGCACCACTGCGCCTGTGTTTTTC
>CAYTHS010000131.1:0-6341 GCA_964437665.1 uncultured Oscillospiraceae bacterium | reverse complement strand
AACAATAAAGGAAGGTATCGTTTTCCATGCAAAAGCTCAAGCTGGGTACCAAGCTTTCGTACGGCCTCGGAGACTTTTACGGGGGCGCGTCGGCGAGCATCATCGGTCTGTTCTTCCTCTATTTCATGACCAACATTGTGGGGATCGCACCGCTGGCGGCGGGCGCTGTCGTCCTGTTCGGACGGGCGGTCGATGCCGTGACCGACCCTCTGATGGGGGCGATCAGCGACCATACCCGCTCGAGATGGGGCCGCAGGGTTGCGTGGTTTTTATTTGGTATCGTGCCAGTGGCGCTTTCTTATGTTTTGCTTTGGATTGTGCCGCCCTTCGCGCGCTGGCTGCAGGTGGCCTATTACTTCTTTACATACGCATTCTTCTCCTGTGCATTCACTATGGTGATGGTTCCGTACGGCGCACTGCCGCAGGACTTAACCTCCGATTCCAACGAACGGTCCGCCCTGGTTGGCTTCCGCATGGCTTTTTCGGTGCTGGGCGGGCTGCTAACGGCTGTTGTGCCGGATATGATGATCAAACGGGCCGCAAACCTGCGCACGGGCTATTTTGTGATGGGGCTATCCTTTGCGATTCTGTTTGCGCTTATCTGGCTGGTTCTGTTCCTTTCGTTCCGCAGCAAGGCGGAAACGGAAGCTTCGGTTTCGGGCGCAAAACTGGGCGCGTCGCTGAAATACTGCCTCGGCAACAGGAGTTTTCTGTTGCTTTGCGCTATTTATCTGCTTTCGTTCATCCCGAATGATATCATGAGCAGCAATTTCAAGTATTTTCTGAACGACGTACTGTTTATGAGCGACCGATTTGCGCTCTCCATGGGCGCGCTGATGGTCTGCGCCGTATTGAGCCTGCCGGTATACTTTGCTCTTTGCCGCCGGTTCGGCAAGCGCAGGGTTTTTATCGGCGGATCCGTGTTTCGCATCGCCGCCTTGCTGCTCTTGTTCCTGCTGGGCCCGGACTCGCCGGTATTCAGGTTGGTCGCGATCGCCGTTCTGGTCGGATTGGGAACCGGCGTTGCATACGCTATTCCGTGGGCGATGCTGCCGGACGTGACCGATCTGGACGAGGCTTATACCGGCTACCGTCAGGAAGGCATCTATGCCGGGATGATGACCTTCATCCGAAAGCTTTCGAGCGGCGCCGCCATTTTTCTGGTCGGCCTGCTCCTTCAGGTTTCCGGTTATTCGGCCGGGGCGGCAACGCAGACAAACCTGGCAAAAACGGCTATTGTCGGCATTCTGACGGTGGTGCCGATTTTCTTCGTGCTGTTGGGAATTTTCGCAGCGGTGCGTTACCCGATCGACAAAAACAACATTTCGCAAATACAGGATGTCGTCCGGCAGCGCAGAAGCGGCGCTTTCGACGCGCTGAACGGCGACGCACGGCAGCCGGTCCGGCTGCGGATGAAGGAAATCATGGACGCCAAAAGAAAGGGGAACGCAAATGCAAAGCGCGATTGACCTTGCAAGAAGCCGCGCAGAACGGTTTTTGCTTTCCATGCAGGTAAAACCTGGGGTGTTCGACACGTCCCCTTGCAATAAAGGACGCGAAAAGGGGATGCTGCTGCCGGGCACTTACAACGCCGTGAACGCGCTTGGGCTGATGAAACGTTTGGAAACGGTGGATGCGGCCGCCGCCGCTTCTTTTCTGCGAACCCACCGGCGGCCAATCGGGTTTTACCGCATGTGCGGCATGCAAAAAAAAGACTTAACGTATCCGGGCTTTGAATATGACGATTTACACATCACCAATTATGTGATGGCCGCGCTCGACTATCTGGGATATCCTCTGAAAGATTGCGAACTGCGGTTTCTAAAGCGTTACACGGGTAAAAAACTCGACCGGTGGCTGGAAAGGCGCGATCTTGCGAAACCCTGGAGCGAAGGCAATTATATTGTGAACGCTGCGTCCTTTCTGATCGAAGGGGCGCGTTTGGAGGTGGAAGGGTGCGCGGACGGAATCCGTGCCCTGCAGAAGTGGCATGCCGACCAACAGGACGAGTATGGTTTTTTCCACGATACCTCCATCGAAGATTTAACAAACGCTTTTGCGGGAGCAACCCATAATTTTCATTTGTATTATTATTTTGATACGCCTGTACCGAATTACCGCGGAATAATTGATTATATCCTGACGAGACCGACGGCTGCGGACAGCGCCTGTATCGACGTGGATGAAATGGATATCCTGTTCCATTTTGCAGCGTACGGGTATCGACGGCAGGACATAAGCGATTGGGTTCAAAAAAAACTTGTAAGCTTGCTTGCGCTGCAAGAAGCGGACGGCGGCTTCCCGGATACACAATATGGCGAGAGATCGTTTGACGGTTGGGGAAAGTATCGCGAACCGCAGGGGCGCTCCAACTGCTTTGCAACATGGTTCCGTTTGATTGCCATCGCAATGGCCGACGTTCTGCTTTACGGCCGAGGCGACCGGTGGGCGTTTCGGCGTACAATCGGAATTGGATACGCAAACGCCGCATATCTGAAGGAAGGTTTCTCGGAAGAAGAACTGCGGCTTCAGTATGCGGACGTTCTGGCGCGCGCCGAGGCGAAGCGGGAACAGCGGAAAAACGATCCGGTGTTCCAAAACCTGCACGATGAGCGTGTTGCCGATTTGGTCGCGGTGTTTACCCGGAAACTGGAAACATGTGATCGGACTTTGCTGAACTATAATGCACGCTTTACGTTTGTTGTTGTGAACGAGGGAGCTTTCGGCATAGAAATACGGGACGGGAGAGGCAAGGCGTCGCCGGGGATCCTTCCCGCCAGCCGTCTTACGGTTATCACGGATCGCAAAACGCTGACCAGGCTGATGAATAAAAAGCTGGACAGTAAGCTCGCGTACGCGATGGGTAAGCTGAAAATCCGCGGCGACATCGGGCTCGCGCTGAAGCTGGGAGGATTACTGTGATGGGCTGGTGGATCGTTCCCTGCGTACTATTGGGCGTAACGTGCTGTATTTTGATTTATTTGCTTTGGCAGCTATTCGGGTACCGGCGAAAAGTCGAACCCAAACTGCCGCTGCAATGGCTGGATGGTATTCCGCTGCTGATGCAGAACGGACTGCCTTATCCGGGCCGTTTTTCGTACACCGGCGATCCGGTGATGGATCTTGACGGTGAATGGCTGTTTGGCGTGGGAAACGCGTTGCTGGACGGAGAACTGCCACTGGAAAAGGTGCGTGTGCCCGTTTCCTTTAATACGCTTGGGACGGAGTACGCGGACTATCAGGGCGTCTTTTCTTATGTGAAGCGCTTTCAAGTGGATAAGGAGGAAGGCAGGCTGTACCGGCTCTGCTTCAAGGGCGTGGGCGGCGTCAGCAGCGTCTACCTGAATGGAAGGAAGCTGTGCGATAATACGGACTCGTATCAGCCGTTCTATTGTGACGCGACCGGTGCGCTGCGGGCGGGAGAAAACGTTTTGACGGTAGTAGGGGACAACACGCCGAGCGAAACAACCCTTCCGCTGAAACAATTCGAAGGGCATAAGGCCGGATGGCACTTATATGCGGGAATCACGAAGAGCGTTAAGCTGGAAACGCTGCCGGAGAACTACTGCGTCGATCTGCGTTTGTCGAGCGGCGAACAAACGCTGTCCGGCAATGTTATTTTTGCGGGCCGCCCGCATGGCTGCGCGATACGCCTGCTGGACGGCGAACGGGTGCTGGCCGGGAAAACGCTTGTTCTGCGGGAAAACGGCGGTTATGCCACCGCTGCGTTTTCTTTTGAATGCCTGCGCGGCATTGAACCCTGGAGCCCGGACGCTCTAAAGCTGTATACGGTCGAAGTGCGTTCGGACGCGCAAATTGTGTGCGTATCCACAGGGTTTCGGGAACTGTGCACGGAAAAAGGGACGATCCGCCTGAATGGCAATCCGTTTGCCGTGCGTGGAATCTGCCTGCACGAAGAAGACATTGTGCAGGGGGCAAGTCTTGAAAGACAAGCGATCGAACGCAATCTGGATTTAGTCCGGGCGCTGGGCTGCAATTTTGCTAGGCTTGCGCATTATCCGCATTCGGACGAAGCGCTTGATTACTGCGATGAAAAGGGGCTGCTCTGCTGGTGTGAGATACCGAACTATCAGGCTGGACTGGGGCTGATTCAGCTGCTTTTCGGGAAAAGCGAACGGCTTAAAAAACGTATGACGCTGCGGACGGTTTGGCAGGGCGTTTCGGGAACGAAGCAATTGCTCGATGAACGATATCTCGCGAATGCGGGGATACAGCTTGCCAAAATGGTGATCCGTAACCAAAACAGGCCGTGCGTGGCGTTCTGGGGAGCCGGCAACGAATGTTTCAGCTATACGCCCGCCAGCCGCGACGCTCTTTGTTTTCTGCGGGATACGGTGCTTTTGTTCGATGCGGCCCGTTTTGTCGGCTATGCGGCGTTTACCGCGCCGGGCGTGACGAAGCGGTTTGAGAAATCCTTTCAGGTGTTCGACTTCGTATGCGTCAACGAGTATTACGGCTGGTACTACGGGCAGACCGATGACTGCGCTGCGTTTTGGAGCGGTTTGCAGAATAAGTATCGCAAACCGATGTTGTGTACCGAGACGGGAAGCGACGCGCGGCAGGGCGCGCAGGGAATCGACCTGCCTGAACGCAACGCCAACAGCGAAGACTATCAGTCGTCTCTTCTCTCGCGGCATATCCGGCTGCAAAAGGACGTACCCGGCTATTGCGGCACCTGCATCTGGGCGCTGAAAGATTTTTACTGCGATGAGTACGGTGCGGAGGATCTGGTGCCGTACTTCAATGCGAAAGGATTGGTTTCATCCTCGTACAAAAAGAAGAAGGCGTTTGATACGGTGGCTGAAATGTACAAGGCGGCACAGTCTGTGGAAAAAGGACGTGCTGAAATCCCGGAAGGCGGGCGGGAGCATAAGGCAAAGTAAAAAAAAGCGCGCGTTTGCAAAAAAAAGAACCCTGCAAGTCAGGAGCGACGTTTCCGGCGCGGCGACTGCAGAAACATGCGCGCAAGTTCGCCGGGGGACGCCGGCGCCCCCGGCTTAAAGCCGCGGCGCGCGCTTCAACGGCCCCAGCAGCGGTACAAATTCCGGGAAATTTCGTCCGCAGCTTTCTGCAGCGCTGGCAGATACTGCAGCAGATCGTCCGGATTTTCCACGCCGACAAACCCGCTGAAAGACAAAGCCGCGACGATGTCGCCTTCGCAGTTACGCACGGGTACGGCGATGCAGCTGCCGTTTTCAGCAGATTCTTTGTTATCGAACGCGTATCCTGTTTTGGCGACTTTTCGCAGTTCCTGCCAGAACCGTTCCGGATCGGTGATGGTATGCTGTGTCAGCGGTTCCATCTCGCAGGAGTCGATGATTTGCTCCGCAAGGCCGATCGGCAGTTCGGAGAGCAGTATCTTACCGCCTGCGCATGCATAAAACGGCAGGTCCGAATAAAGCGGGGGTATGTAATCAACCAGATTTCTCGTGCGCGATTGCTGGAGAATATAGCAATGCGCGCCTTCGCGAACGATGAGGTTCATCGCCTGTCCGACAGCGGCCGTGTTTTTTTCCATGACGAAAGACGCGACTTCTTTCAAAGCGAGATAAAGATTTTCTTTTTCCATCACAAAACTGATCTTTTGCCCGGTGATGTAACGGTCGTCTCCGCACTGGTAGACCCAGCCGTTGACTTCCAGCGTTTTTAGGATGCGAAAGGCGGTGGATGGACTCAGCCCGCACTGCTTTGCAATCTCGTTGACGCCGAGACGTTTGTGATCAATCCGTAATATATCGAGCACAGCAAGCGCCCGATCGACCATTTTGATCGTGTCGCTGTTTTTTGCAGCCGTTTCTTCCGGCTTAATGATGCTCGCTTGCCCCATTATTTCCGAGCGCCTCCGTTCAGTGTGTTGATGCTTGAAAACCACAGATTCTTGTGGCGACAATCTTCGCCGCTGTGCAATGCGGTTCGCAGAGCTGCTTATATGGAATAAGCATTCCTAAGCAGCGGATGTGTCCTTAAATATCCAACTGCCAATTATTTAAATACTATAACTTATCGTGTTTTTCTTGTCAACACTCCGTATTTCTGCTGTTTTTGAATGCGCGCGAATGTCTCCAAAGTGCAGATTCATAAAATCCTCGGCCAGCATGTCCGCTTCTGATGACTGCGAATGGAATGTTTACATGCGTCATTACGAAAAGGTTGACGCTTTTTTCAGATACGGAATTACAATTCCATATTGCGTCTGCGATGGGAGTAAAAAATTTTTCAGCATCATTTTGGATGGATGATTACCCGTAATGCCTTATTATGCGGGCAATTTCGGCGTATTCCGGGCGGAGGACGAACGAAGAGTCTTTCCGGCATTGCAA
>CAYTHS010000130.1:0-6395 GCA_964437665.1 uncultured Oscillospiraceae bacterium | reverse complement strand
TGCAAGCCGATCCAGCAAAACTGCATCTTTCAGACTTTAGAAACACACCCTAAATGAATGTAAAAAAGAGTTTTTGTAAATTTCACAATCATTTCACGGCACGGCGAACACAATTCGTATATTATTATATGATGTTTTCAGGTGAGTCGACCGAAGAGGGTGTGGATTGGAAAAGTATTTGCCGATCGTTTGTGCCGAATTCGGCACAAACGTGAAGGCGGATTGAAACGGTTTATATAATAGGCTGCAGGCGAAAAGCTCGAGGTGCTAAACTGTGGGACCCTGTTTAGAATAGCCGTTGAGCATCATGAAAAGCGGTGCTATGTATATTTATCTGCCTGCCGAACCGGGTATATCGGCGCTGAGGTGCTGTAAAGGCCGGAACGCAAGGGCCGTCTTCGGCGTTTGGGGGATACGGACGGACAGAGCGTAAAAGGCGAATCGAAAGGGATGTTTATGGAGGCAATGCGGGAAATCCGGGATATCAACAAAGAAAGACGAGGCGGAGCAAAAATTTTGCTGGTGCTGGCCGACGTGTTGATTGTATTATGGCTGTTTTCGGAGGCGGTGATTGCGCATACAACGACGGCCCAAATTGTAATGGCAATGACGGCGCTTGCATCTTTGGCAGCGGCACTGAAAAATAAAAGGTTCTTTTTGTCGTACTGGATGCTTTTCGCAGTGATGCTGATCGTTTGGAACGCGCTTGGAATCCTGCTCTGGAGCATCAATCCGCATGTCGCCGGACGCGCGGTGCTCACGCACCTGTCGAATTTCATATTTTTTGCATTGGTATTTCAATATTTCGTCCATCGCGGCGACTTCGAACGGATTATCACGCTGTATTTGTTTGCTTTTCTTGCGATGGTTTTGTATATCCTCGTCAGAAGCGAGCCGTCCAGTCTTTTAAGCGAACGGTTCGGGTGGCAGCTTTACATCAATGCCAATAAAGTTGGTATTATAACGACGTTTGCGCTGGCATTTGCGCTGTACAAAGTAATTAACCGGCGTTTCTGGGCGCTGCTTCCGCTATTGGTTGCTGTAGCAGTGGAACTGCTCGCTCTTTCGTTTACGGCTCTGGCAGGCGCGGCGGTCGTCGTACTGCTGACGGTACTGATTGCCTGGCCCAAATATTGGCCGCTCAAATTGCTGGGGATATTTATCATGGCCGCCGTGGTTTTGACCTTGTTGGTTCAGCTTTGGCCTTTGGCGAAATGGAAGTATGATATTACGATGGCCGCGCTCAAAACGCCGCCGCAGATGTTCGGCAGTTCCATAGTGCACCGCCGCTGGCTGATTCAGTTTGGCCTTGATCATTTCAGCCAACGGCCCGTCACAGGTTACGGCAGCAATTGCTTCTATCTGCTGGAAGGGCAGGCCCGGGGCAACGCGGGAACTTATGCACATAATAATTTTATCGAACTGCTTGTGGACGGCGGAATCGTTCAGTTTGTGCTTTATTATGCAGTTGCCATCGTCGCACTGGTGCGTGCTTTCCGTTATAAAGAAAAAGGACTCACCATGAAAAAGATGTTGGGTGTCGTGTATGTCGCGATGCTTGTAATGGAAATGGGAATGGTTACCTGTTTTGATCGAAACTATCTTGTAATTCCGCTGCTGCTGATAGCCGCTGTATTCCCGCTTCGGCAACGCGGCGGATGGATCGCGCATGATTTTCTCTGTGTTCGGAGAAAAACGCTTGGGAACGTTGAAAAAGAGAAAGATGTGTAAATTTATTCTGCCGGCGTTTATGGCGCCGGATTTGCCTGATATACTGCTAGTATAAGCGATGCAAGGCTGCTTTGTGTCGGAACAGGCTCTATTTAGGCGTATGGACGAACGAAATCTCGCGTGATAAACGCAGGTAACGGAGGCGCAGGCGAGGCGCAATGATTAGACGTTGGCAAAAACTGCTGAATTTTCTGCATAAGCTATCCGATTTCTGCTTGATTATCTGCTCCTATTTCACGGCGGCTTATGTCTGGCTGATTCTAATCCGCAAGAACCCGGTGAACATTGCGATCCAGTGGCCGCATGCCGTGTGGTTTTCCCTTTCGTACGCGGCGTTATGCGTATTTTCGTATTATGCGGCAGGACTGTATAAATCACTGCGGGCAAAGAAGTGGTATTATGACGTTGGCAGGATCCTGATCATCAACGCCGCGGTCGTGATGTTTGGCGCAGTGATGATGTATATACTGCACTTTTCAGATTTTTCCCGCGGCGTACTGATGCTGTTCTATTTTATTTCAAGCATCGCGATCGACGCAAAACGGCTCGTAATGCGCGGATTATTGAACTATTTTCGGACGAGCGGAAAGAATCTTAAGCATGTAATTATTGTTGGAAGCGGCTCGATTGCGAGGGAATATGCTGAAACCGTCCAAAGGCACCCGCGATACGGGTATGCGATCGACGGCTACCTTGGCTCGGAACCGGACATTCCGGACATACCGTATCTTGGCACTTGGGAAAAAGCGGGAAAAGCGTGTCTTGCACGACCGGGAATCGACGAGGTGGTTGCGGCGCTCGAGCGGGAGCATATCACTATACTGCCGGAAATTCTTGAAGCGACGGACAAGGGCGGCGTTAAGGTTTCGTATATTCCGTATTTTTCGGGTTACATTTCGGCCAGTACGACGATTGAAGTCATGGGTGGATGCAAAATGCTCAATCTGCGGGCGACACCTCTGGATTTTCCCGTTTACGCCTTGTTCAAGCGTGTGTTCGATCTGGCCGGCGCGCTGATACTGCTTGCGCTCTCCGCGCCGTTTATGCTGGCTGCGGCGATCGGCGTCAGGCTTTCCAGCCCCGGGCCGGTGATCTTTAAGCAAACGCGTGTCGGCAAGAATAAAGAATTGTTTAAAATGTACAAATTTCGTTCTATGTGCGTCAACGACAAGGCGGATACTGCCTGGACCGGGAAGGACGATCCACGCAAGACGCGCTTTGGAAGCTTCCTTCGCAAAACCAGTATCGACGAACTGCCGCAGCTGGTCAATGTTCTGAAAGGCGATATGAGCTTGATTGGACCAAGGCCGGAAATCCCTCGCTTTGTCGAACGCTTTCGCGAGACGGTGCCGCGCTATATGCTCAAACATATCGTAAAGCCCGGTATCACCGGATGGGCGCAGGTCAACGGATATCGCGGGGATACGTCCATCGACGAGCGTATCCGGCTGGATATCTGGTACATAGAGAACTGGACGTTCTGGCTGGACATCAGGATTTGCCTGAGAACGATATTCGGCGGAATGATCAACAAGGAGATCGTCCACTGACGGACGGATGCGGCGGCAGGCGGACGCAAGAGGCATAAAGGGGTAGCGTATGTTTGATTATCTGATCGTTGGCGCGGGATTGTACGGCGCGGCATTTGCCCGGCAGATGACGGACGCGGGCAAGCGCTGTATCGTGATCGACAAACGCGGCCATGTCGGCGGAAACGCATATACCCGTACGGTCGAAGGGATCGACGTGCACGAATACGGCGCGCATATCTTCCACACAAAAAACCAGCGCGTTTGGGAGTTTGTGAACCGATTTGCCCGGTTCCACCGCTATTCACACACCCCGGTTGCGAATTATCACGGCGAACTATTTAGTCTTCCGTTCAACATGAATACATTCTACCAAATGTGGGGCGTAACGACCCCTGCGGAGGCGCGGGCAAAAATCGAAGAACAGCGTGCAGGCGCGCTGATTGAAGAGCCGCGCAACCTTGAAGAGCAGGCTATCAGCCTTGTTGGACGGGACATCTACGAAAAACTGGTCCGCGGATACACAAAAAAGCAATGGGGGCGTGACTGCGACCGGCTTCCCGCGTTCATTATTCGCAGGCTTCCGGTGCGTTTCACCTTCGATAATCGTTATTTCAACGATCCGTATGAAGGCGTGCCTGTTGACGGGTATACAGATCTTGTGGGGCGTATGCTCAAGGGTATTGCGCTGCGACTGAATACCGATTATCTAAAAGAACGAGAGGCGCTCGACGCATTGGCGAAGAAAACGGTTTTTACCGGGCCGATCGACGCGTATTATACGTATTCCCTTGGGCATTTGGAGTACCGCAGTCTTCGTTTTGAAACGGAGGTTTTGCAAATGCCAAACTATCAGGGATGCTCGGTCATGAACTATACGGACGAGACGACGGCCTATACGCGCATTATCGAACACAAGCATTTTCTGGCTGGCAAACAGGACGTTACGGTGATCAGCCGTGAATACCCGTTGGAGTGGACGCCGGGCGCAGAGCCGTTTTATCCGGTCAACGATGCAAAAAATCAAGCGCTGTTTCAGCGTTACGAAGCGCTCGCCGTCGTGGAGAAACGTACGCTCTTTGGCGGAAGGCTCGGCGATTATGCGTACTATGATATGGACCGCACCGTCGAAAAGGCGCTGGAAGCGGCGGACCGTGAGATCGGCGGATGAAGATACGGATAGTGGTTTCGGCGCATAAGCCATATTGGATGCCGGACGACGGTGTTTATCTGCCGCTGCAGGTCGGCAGCGCCGGGAAGGAAACGATCCCCGGATTCCGGCGGGACGACGAAGGCGAGCATATCAGCGATAAAAACACATCGTACTGCGAGATGACGGGTCTCTATTGGGCCTGGAAGCACTTGGACGCGGACTATATCGGCCTTGCGCATTATCGGAGACACTTTGCAAAGCCGTTTGCGTTTGGTAAAAAGCACCGTGTTGCCGGAGCAAAAACGTTTGAGAGCGTTTTTGCAAACACGGACGTGCTGCTGCCAAAGAAACGGCGGTACGTGCTGGAGACGAACTATTCGCATTATGTCCATGCACACAACGAACAGGACCTTTTGCTGACAAAACAAATTGTTTTTGAACGCTGCCCTGCATATCTTCCGGATTGGGAAGTGACGATGCGAAAAAGAAGCGGCCACCGCTTCAACATGTTCGTCATGAAAAGGGAACTTTTCGTACAATATTGTTCCTGGGTGTTCGGCATACTTTTTGAATTGGAACGGCGGCTTGACGTTTCGGCGTATACCGGGCTGAATGCACGCGTATTCGGGCTGGTGTCCGAACGGCTGCTGGACGTTTGGGTGACGCACAATGCGATTTCTTATGCGGAACTGCCGGTCGTCCATCTGGAAAGTCAGCACTGGCCTGAAAAAATCATGCGATTTCTCGAAAGGAAATTCCAGCGCACGAGGTGAAACCGGATGCTGCAGGGACGCGATAAAAAAGTACGTCGATGACGTTTAGCATGTAGAGGCGGAATGAAAGAAGCGAGGATTCCTAAAATCTGATAGCGTTGAGGATGAAGAAGACAATGGAAACGGAAAGGAGGAAATCCGCAATTACATCGATACGGTGTAGAGCATACTTTCGTCAAAGATTGATAAAAGAAGTGGTGAAAAGAAAACCGACGGCCAGGACGGCGAAACTTGCATATTCTTTTTGAAAATCCGCGCCGCAGCACCACTGCGCCTGCGTTTTTTGCCTCAATCTGCAAGCCGATTCAGCAAAACTGTATCTTCTAGACTTTGGAAACACACCCTAGGGTCGCAGCCCTGAACCCGTTTATCCGGCACAGCACCATTGCCCGTTTCGGGCGTTTTTTTTGTGCTTTTTGGAGCCCGGGAATCCGAAGGGCGGGAGGGAAGGAGCGGCTATTCCGTCAGAAATTTGACGGCCCTATCGCTCCTCCAATACTGGAGAGGCGATTTCGCAAATATATAACAGATTGCTTGCATCGCAGTGTCCGAATATTGTTTTGTATTTGACAAATCGGTCGTTTTCCTATATAAATATTACTTTGTTGGCAGTGACGGCAGCCCTGGGAAATCACCTGGGCTGCTGCGGTTTGCGGGCATACGATCTCTATTCAGGACTGGAGGGAATGGCATGGAAACGGACGTAATCATTGTCGGCGCCGGCCCGGCGGGTATCTTTACCGCGCTTGAACTGCGCAGGCGCGGCGGGAAGCAGCGTATCATGCTTGTGGAGAAAGGGCTGGCGGTCGAAAACCGCCGGTGCCCGAAGAATCTCACGGGGCGGTGTGTCAACTGCAAACCATATTGCCATATCACCACCGGCTTTTCCGGCGCCGGAGCGTTCTCCGACGGGAAGCTCTCGCTCTCCTTTGAGGTCGGCGGCGATTTACCGACGCTGATCGGTTCGAAAAAAGCACAGGAAACCATCGATTACACGGACGGAATCTATCTAGAATTCGGTGCGGACGAGCATATCGAAGGGATCGACAATTCTGAAGCGGTCAAGGAAATCCGCCGGCGCGCAATCAGCGCGGGGCTGAAACTTGTCGACTGCCCGATCCGCCATCTCGGCACGGAAAAGGCGCAGGATATCTATTATGCCATCGAGCAGCATCTGATCGATAGCGGCGTCGAGATGCTATTTGGACA
>CAYTHS010000129.1:0-6408 GCA_964437665.1 uncultured Oscillospiraceae bacterium | reverse complement strand
TGCTCGAACGCGCTTTAGCCGCGGATAAGGACGAGCTGTTCTCCAAGCTCTGGTCGGGTAGATGGGAGGAACAGTACGACTCCCAGTCCGAGGCGGATATGGCGTTGTGCTGCAAGCTGGCGTTCTGGACAGGGAAAAACCGCGAGCAAATGGACCGGTTGTTCCGGCAGAGCAAGCTGTATCGCGACAAATGGGACGAACAACATCATGCCAGCGGCGCGACGTACGGAGAAGAAACGATCGCAAAAGCGCTGGATCTAGTCGCGGAATCCTTCAGCCCGACGTCAAACGCGCCGGTGTTCGAATTTGAGGGCCGGTATTACCGCGCCAAAGGCGACACGGTGACGCCTCTGACGAATTTTATCGTAAAACCGCTGGAGATGATCGAATCCGAAGAGGAGACGCAGCTCACGGCCGATCTGGTCACCGTGCGTGGCGAAACATTCCGACATTCGTTCCTGACGACCGATTTCGCGAATCTGCAGCGGTTCAAAAATACGCTGAACAAGCACACAATCGCGCTGAGCTATACCGGTTCGGAAGGCGATCTGGAACTGCTGAAGGCGTTTCTTTCCGAACTGGACTGGGTGCGAAAGAAAGGCGTCCGAGCATCCGGGATGTACTTCCATGGCGGACGATGGGTGTTCGTTGGCGGAGACCGCGCCATCGACGGCAGCGGTAACAATGTTGCCGACATCCAGCAGTTCGAGCAGTACCGCGCGTCCGGCCCAGGCATTCTGGATGCGCAGCCGCTTGCTGCGGTGCAACTGCCGGAGCTTGGCAAACTGCTGCTTGGTTACAACGAACCGGCAAAATCGGTCGCCGTGTTGGCATGGTGCGCGGGATGCTTTGTGAAAGAGCACCTCAAGAGCTTGAAGATCAAGTATCCGCACTTGTTTCTGATCGGCGAAGCCGGCAGCGGCAAGAGCAATACGCTCGAACGGGTAATCCTGCCGATCTTCTCCAAGACGCGCATTGCCGCGGCGTCGCAGGTGACGCGGTTCACAATCATCAAGGAATCGACGTCGTCGAACCTGCTGCCGCAGCCGTTGGACGAGTTCAAACCGTCCAAGATCGACCGGCTGACGCTGAATGTGCTGCTCAACCATATGCGTAACGCATATGACGGCACAGACGGCGAACGCGGCCGCGCGGATCAGACTTCGGTGAAATACCCGCTGACGTCGCCGCTCGTGGTAGCCGGCGAAGAGTCGCCCGCCGAGGCGTCGATCCGGGAGCGCAGCATTGAGCTGCTGTTTTCAAAGAAAGACCTGAAACCGGAAACAAATCGTGCGGCGTTTGTAAAACTATCCGCCATGCCGGACACGCTGGCGTCGTTCGGCCGTTCGTTGCTCGACGCGGCGCTGAACACAGCGGCGGCGGACGTGGAGTCGTGGTACAAAACGGGACTTGGACAGTTCGAGCCGGAGTTGCCTTCGCGGATTCGGAACAACCTCGCCTGTTGTGTCGCCGGGCTGCGGCTGGTGGAATGCGTATGCCATCGAAGCGAATGGAGATGGGCGGATATCTTTGATATTTCATTCGATAACTGCGTTCGGTACCTGGCGTTCGGCGCAAAGGAGTTCCTTCTGGACGGCGGAGATGCGAACAAGGGAATCATTGAGCAGACGTTGGAGATCATGGCACGCATGGGGCTTTACCAAAACGAATGGACGATCATGGAGAATCTCGATCACGTGGCCATCTGTTTCAGGCGCTGCTACGATCGCTACACGCAATACCGCCGGGAGCATGCGATCGGCGGAGAGTCTTTGGAATACGCACAGTTCTTAAAGCAACTGCGCCAGTCGGACCTGTTTGTCGCGTATAAGCCGGTGCGAATCAACGGAGAACTGCGTCGGGCGTATGTGCTGGACTATGACGAGATCAAAAAACGCTGTGATGTAGCGAGTTTTGACAGCACGGCCCCGGAGCCGATCTCCCCTTGGGAATAAGAATCACCTGTTACTTGTTACTAATGTAACCTTTATTTTTAGAGCTACGCGGAAAAGTTGAACCTCTCACGCGTGCGCGCGCGTACGCGTGTGTGCGTATATAGCCGCAACTCTAGTTTCAGGAAGTAACACGTAACAGGTAACGGAAAGGAATCAGATGCTCGAGAAAGATATTGTCGCCGCGATCATGCGGTGGCTGAAGACGGTTCCGCGCTGCTTTGCGTGGAAAGAGCACGGCGGCATGTACAGCACGGCCGGAATCCCCGATGTGATCTGTTGCCTGGACGGTCGGTTCTTTGCCTTCGAGGTTAAAACTCCAGAAGGCAGGCTGACCAAACTGCAGGAGAATACGATCCAGAGGATAAAGGACGCCGGCGGCCACGCGTTTGTGGTTCGGTCGGTGGACGACGTGAAAGCCGTCCTGTGGGCGTACGCAGGAATTGAAATTTAACCAAAGGAGGATTACCACATGAATGCCAAAGAATATTTATCGCAGGCATATCGCATTGACCAGCGGATCAACAGTAAGCTGGAACAGGTGATGTCTCTGCGTGATCTGTTGGGGAAAGCGAACGTGACGCTGACGGGCATGCCCAAGTCCCCGACACCGAACCCACACTCCATGGAGGATATTATTGTGAAGATGGTTGACCTGGAAAGCGAGATCAACGACGACATCGACACGCTGGTCGACCTCAAAGCGGAGATCATGCGCTGCATTAAGCGCGTGGACAACCCGGAATACCAGACGCTGTTGGAGTTACGGTACCTGTGCTTTAAGCGTTGGGAAGAGATCGCCGTTGAGTTGGGGTACACCCAACGGCACCTGCTTCGAATCCATGACCTTGCGCTGGAAAGCATTTGCGTACCGCTGGAGGTGGAACGATGAGTTATCAGGAAGCCTTACGCGATGGTGTGCGCATAGTAAAAACTGGTAGGAGAACGCTGTATTACCCGCGGTGCCGGTTCTGTGGCACGGAAGTCGAACAGATCAGTTATATTCCCAGAAACAAGTATGTATGCGCCGATTGTAAACCGAACATGAAGGTGCTGTTAAGTACGGGATTATTTTCTGAAAAGTAGTCATAAAATGACATTGAATGTCACTTTAAAAAGTGATCTTGTTCAAACTGGATAAAAAGAAGTGAAGGGCTTTCGCGGCGTGCGGAAGCCCTCGTTCGTTTGAAAGGGAGTTTGCCATGCCAAGGAAACCGAAGCGTCCGTGTTCATATCCGGGCTGCGGCAGGCTGACCGATGGACGGTACTGTGAAGAGCACAAGCGGATGGCGGAGCGACAATACAACCGGTACGGTCGCAACCCCGATACCAACAAACGCTACGGCCGCGCGTGGAAGAAGATCCGCGCGCGATTTCTTTCACAGCATCCTCTGTGCGAACAGTGTGAGAAGGCAGGCAGGTTCACGCCTGCGGAGGAAGTGCACCACATCCTGCCGCTGGCAGACGGCGGCACGAACGACGAGAGCAATCTCATGGCGCTGTGCAAGAGCTGTCACTCAAAGATAACGGCGGCAAGCGGCAATGGCAAAGGATATTGAAAGATGTATTGGGATAGCTACTAAAAGCTACCCCGTGGGGTATATAAATCGCTACAACTTTAATTTTCGGACAACGCGGTCGGGTCGCGTGTGAAAATTCGCGAAAGTTTTAAGGGGAATAGCCCCATAAGTTTTTTCAGGAGGAAATGCACATGGGCAGACGAGGGCCGGCGCCCGGGCAGGGAGGCAGACCGCCAAAACCGCTGGCGGAAAAGATTCTGGATGGAAATCCCGGCAAACGGAAGCTGACCGTTATGGAGTTTCCGAACGCAGTGGAGTTCCAGGGAGCAGAAATGCCGCAGCCGCGCGTGATGCTGTCTGCAGAGCAGAAGGACGGTACGATTTTACAGGCCGGCGAGATATACAAAACCACATGGACCTGGCTGGATGAGCGCGGCTGCGCCTCGTTGGTGTCTCCACAGGTGCTGGAACGGTATTCCATGATGGCGGCAAGGTGGATTCATTGCGAGGAAATAATCACAAAAACAGGGTATCTGGCAAGGCATACGACGACCGGGAACGCAATCCAATCGCCGTATGTGGCTATGAGCCAGAATTACATGTCGCAGACCAACCGGCTCTGGTATGAGATTTACCAGATCGTGAAAGAGAATTGTGCGACCGCGTATTCCGGCGCGACGCCACAGGACGATGTTATGGAACGGTTGCTGAGTGCAAGAACAAAATAGGAGGTTTGGTAATGGCGGCTTATCTGGAAATCAAACCTGGAGATAAGCATGGATGTCTAATGGTGGTGTGCCGCACCGATGATTCGGTGAGAAACAAGGAGCGTTACAAAGTTCGTTGCGATTGTGGACATGAATATCAGGTAGCCAAAGGGTATCTACTAAGCAATCCAGTGAATTGCCGTATGTGCCGTGGTGAAGTATATAGTCGCATTATGGAAGAAAAGCGTAGGCAGATGATAGGCAGTGTAATCAACGGCTTCAGAATACTGGAGAGTTTGGGACGCGATATAGGGGCCTCTCTTTTTCGGGTGGAATGCATCTACTGCGGCAACCAATCTGAGAAAAGTATTGGCAATATGAAGGTGGGTTCACCTGACTGTTGTAATTGCTGTCCACCAAACTATAGGTTTATCGTAAAAGACGGTATTGCTACAGGGTATTTAAAAGATGGCAAGGTCTTTTGTATCGACGAGGAGGACATTCCGCTTGTAAGTGAAATGCATTGGTATGTGAATGGTGGCGGTTACATGTTCCGCCGCGAAGCACGTACACGAAAACCGGAAAGATTACATCGCACCCTTCTTGGGTTGTCTTCGGAAGATGACTGCGTGGTGGATCATATTAATCGCAACAAGCTTGACAACCGAAAATGCAACCTGAGGATCACTACTCAAACATATAATTGTTACAACAGAAGCAAAAGGAAAGATAACAGCACAGGGTATCTTGGTGTTACATATTCTTCAAAAGCCGGTGGATATTTCGCTTCTGCTCAACGAAACGGAGCGGTTGTAAATTTTTTCACCGGAGATGATGTCGTCAAAGCAGCACAAATGTACAATATTGCCGCTATGATACTTTTTGGGGAGTTTGTAGGAGAATTGAATGATGTGCCAAAGCCACCTCCGGGTTTGATAAAGCGGGTGGAAGAACGGTGCAAAACAAAAATGGGAAATCAATTGCTGGCCGCACAAACGTGCGACTATTTTTTTACATCAGATTCGGGGGATGTTGTACATGGATGAAATGCAGAAATTCCTTCGTGCATTGAAGTATCACCGGCTGACGAGTCAGCAGCGAAAAACGCTGCGCGGGCAGGCTCTGGCCGGAAATCTCCCGGCAGCAAAGGTGGGATTGCACAGAATCGTGAAGAGAGGGTATCAGCATGGACATTCAAACGCTGCCGGTGACGAAACTCGCACCGGCGGAATATAACCCGCGTAAGGACCTGAAGCCCGGCGACCCGGAATACGAGAAGCTGAAACGCTCGATTACGGAGTTCGGATATGTGGAACCGGTCATTTGGAACAGAACCACCGGCCACGTTGTTGGCGGTCACCAGCGCCTGAAGGTCCTGATCGATACCGGTGTGAAAGAGGTCGAATGCGTGGTCGTGGAGATGAGCGAAGAAAAAGAAAAAGCGCTCAACGTCGCGCTGAACAAGATCAGCGGCGACTGGGACAAAGAAAAGCTCTCGCTACTTATTGCCGATCTGCAGGGCGCGGATTTCGACGTTTCGCTGACGGGCTTCGATGCTCCGGAACTCGACGCGTTGTTTAAGGATGCACAACGCAATGGTGTTCACGACGATGATTTCGACGTTGACGCCGCGCTGAAAGAACCGGCGATTACGAAGCCCGGTGACCTGTGGCTGCTTGGAAAGCACCGGCTTATCTGCAGCGACAGCACGAAGAAGGATGTATTCGATTTGCTCATGGACGGTCGCCAGGCAAACCTCGTGGTCACCGATCCCCCTTACAATGTGAACTACGAGGGCAGCGCCGGCAAGATCAAGAACGACAATATGACGGACTCCGCATTCTACGATTTCCTGCTGGCCTCGTTTCAGAACATGGAAGCCTGCATGGCGTCCGCTGCGTCGATCTATGTGTTTCATGCGGATACCGAGGGGCTGAACTTTCGCAAGGCGTTCTCGGATGCAGGGTTCTATCTGTCCGGCACGTGTATCTGGAAGAAGCAGTCGCTTGTACTCGGGCGCAGTCCTTACCAGTGGCGGCACGAACCGATCCTCTTCGGTTGGAAGAAAAAGGGCAAGCACGAATGGTATGCCGACCGGAAGCAGACGACGATCTGGGAGTTCGACAAACCAAAGAACAACCCAGATCATCCGACCATGAAGCCGGTCGAGCTGTTGGCATATCCGATTCTGAACTCCAGCATGGCAAACTGCATTGTGTTGGATCCGTT
>CAYTHS010000128.1:0-6494 GCA_964437665.1 uncultured Oscillospiraceae bacterium | reverse complement strand
GCCGCTGGTATACACGTTCGATATTGAAATGCGCGTTGTCGAAAAGCGATATTTAGGCGACCCGGAAGCGGTCAAACGAAAGATGGAGCGTGTGGCGAAACAAGGAGAAGCGAAATAAAGCGTCATGGTTGTGGTTCCCGACAGAGATTTTGATATTGCAAAGATTGCTGCGAGCGGACAGTGTTTCCGGCTGAATCAAACGGATGAAAACACATTTCGGCTGGTCGCGCAGGGCAATGAGCTTTCCATCGAAAGCCGCCCGTCCGGCAGCGTGCGTCTAAACTGTTCGCGTGAAGAATGGGACGGCGTCTGGCGGTCTTATTTCGATATGGAAACGGACTACGCGGCGATTCGCGAAGCAATCGATCCAAACGATGCCTATCTCTCCGCCGCCGGGGCGTATGGAGCGGGCATTCGTATCCTGCGGCAGGATCCATGGGAGACGCTGATCTCGTTTATTCTTTCGCAACGCAAGAACATCCCCGCGATCAAGCGCTGCGTGGAAACGCTTTGCGCGCGTTTCGGGGAACCGCTGGCAGGCGCGCCGGACCGGCGCGCGTTTCCAAGCGCGCATCGGCTGGCGGAAGTGGATGTCGATTGTTACAACAAATGTGCGCTGGGGTATCGGAGCGGATATGTACATGCGGCCGCGCAAATGGTCGCATCCGGCGAGCTGGACCTGAGCAGGCTGGCGGTTTTGCCGGACGGCGCACTGATGGAGGCGCTGCTCAGCGTGCCGGGCGTTGGTAAAAAGATCGCGGACTGCACGATGCTTTTCGGGTTCCACCGGCTGAACCGTTTTCCTGTGGATGTATGGATCGAGCGTGTGCTGACGCGCGAATACCCTGCCGGGTTTCCGCTTTCGCGGTACGCTGGATCGGAAGGCGTTTTGCAGCAGTATATCTTTTATTATGAAAGAACGCGACAACGATCAAAAAAGGAACTCCCGTAATCGGGAGTTCGCAGCCTGTCGCAAAAGCGTTTGGGATTGTTAAGAGCCACTGTTTCGATCGGTTTCCTCATGGTCTTTGCCGCCCGAGGGATAAACTATGGTTGCTTCGTCAGAACAGCCTAAAAATATTTGTGTTAAACCAGGAATAACCGAGATCAAAAAACGGGATCCATTTCAACGTCATGGCTACGCCGCCGACCACCCAGATCAAAAGAGCGCATACGACAACGAGCAGGACAATGGTGGCCGTTTGCCCGCCTTTTTTCTTTTTAGGCGGCGTGTAAGCTTCATCGAACAGCTCGTCCTGATCGGAACTGGACCGTCCGCTGGAGCGTGCGCCTTTGTCCTTCTTTGCCGGTGGATGCGGTTCCTCCACGATTTCCTCGCGTGCGGAAGGCCGGTACTGCCGCGGCGGCTCAATGCGCTGAGGCTGCGGTTTCTGCGGCAAAACGGATTCTTCGCCGTAGAGTTCGCGTTCTAGCTCCTCCTCAATGTATCCCATATCCGAACCGATCTGTGCATATGCGGCGATATTGCGTTCGATCAGGTCGCCGAACCAGAGCGACCAGCCGTCTTCGTCCCGCTCCTGAACGATGGAAACGAATTGGCCGAACGTCTGACGGGCGGCCTCTCGTGCGAGTTCTTTATCTTTCGTACGCTCCAGCGCGCGAAGATAGACCGAGTTGCCGTAAACCGCAACCAGATCCTTAACAGCAGTTTTATCGCCCAACCGGATGCGCCGTACTAACGCCTCAAGCTCCATACGCTTGCTCCTATCAAGAAATTATATAGTAAATAATTATATCATATTCAAGGAACGCTGAAAAGCGCGGCCAGACGGCAGGGCTGAACGCTTCTAAACGATTCCCGTTGCCCTGCTGCCGGAATCCCCTTTCATTGCTTTTTTACAGGGAATTCGGTATACTATTATGTACTTTTGTATGATTACGGAGGTTGTTTTTATGCCGGACATCGCAATCATCGGCGGCGGGCCCGCCGGCCTGACCGCGGGATTATATGCTGCACGCGGCGGAGCGGACGTTACGCTGTATGAGGAACTGTTCCCGGGCGGTCAGATCGCCAAGACCCCTCTTGTGGAGAACTATCCCGGTTTTCCAGACGGGTTGGAGGGCTATGCGGTCGGCGGACGCATTCAAAAACAAGCCGAAAAGTTCGGATTAAAAGTAGAATATGCCGGCGCTACGGGGCTGCGGCTCGACGGGGGCGTGAAGAAAATCGTATTACCGGACCGAACGGACGAAGCCAAGGCCGTAATCCTGTGCATGGGGGCGAGCGCGCGCATGCTCGGCCTTCCGCGCGAGGAAGAACTCACCGGCGCCGGCGTGAGCTACTGCGCCACCTGCGACGGCGCGTTCTTTAAAGATCAGCAGGTCGCAATCGTCGGCGGCGGCGACACAGCCATTTCGGACGCGCTTTACCTGGCGCGCTTCTGCGCGGGCGTCACGGTCGTGCACCGGCGCGACGAACTGCGCGCAAGTCCCGCCCTGCAGAAAACCGCCCGCGCCAACCCGAACATTCAGTTTGCGCTTTCGTGCATACCCGTTTCCCTTCAGGGCGATAAAAAGGTCGAAGGGCTGGAAATTCGCGATCTCAAGACGGATCAAACGCGCGTCCTGCCGGTCGGCGGCGTATTTATCGCGGTCGGCATTTCGCCGCGCACCGAGCTTGTCAAAGACCAGGTATCGCTCACGCCCGGCGGCAACATTCTGACCGACACGCTGATGAAAACAAACCTTCCCGGCGTATTCGCCGCCGGCGATATCCGCAACACCCCGCTGCGGCAGGTGATCACCGCATGCGCGGACGGCGCGGTCGCGGCCACCTCCGCGCTGGAATATATTTTATCCCTGTAACCTTTTGCACAAGCCCGCAGCACGGAAAGAATCTTATTTTCCGGCGTTGCATTATCTTGTGACCAATAGCGAATCAAATTTGAGGAGAACGCAATTTTATGGCAAGACTCTTCGGCACAGACGGCGTACGCGGCATCGCAAACCGCGACTTAAGCTGCGAACTGGCTTATCAGATCGGCGCGGTCGGCGCATACGTGCTGACCAACGAGGTGCATTCACCCCGCATCCTGATCGGTATGGACACCCGAAAATCGGGACCTATGCTCGGAGCGGCCCTTTCCGCGGGCATCTGCTCCGTCGGCGGGGACGTTCTGGACGTCGGCGTACTGCCCACTCCCGCAATGGCGTATCTTGTGCGCCTGTATGAAGCGGATGCGGCCGTCATGATTTCCGCCAGTCACAACCCAATGGAGTATAACGGCATCAAATGGTTCGATCAGAACGGTTTCAAGCTCTCCGACGAAATCGAAGACCGCATCGGGGCCATCATCCAGGGTGGCGAACAGGTCCCGCGGCCCGAAGGCCGCGACGTTGGACGCATTATTCCCGCCGTACGTGCGCGGCAGGACTACTGCGACTACCTGGTCGAGCAGTCCGAATTCCGTTTTGAGGGTCTGCGCATCGTGCTTGATTGTGCAAACGGCGCGACCTCTTTCATCGCCAAGGACGTGTTCGAACGGCTTGGCGCGGAAGTCATCGCGAAATCCTGCGCGCCGGATGGCGTAAACATCAACGACCGCTGCGGATCGACACACCCCGAACGTCTGCAGCAAATGGTGGTCAACTACGGCGCGGACCTGGGCTTTGCGTTCGACGGCGACGCGGACCGGCTGATTTCCTGCGACGAATACGGCAATATCGTGGACGGTGATCAGGCGATGGGAATCCTCGCGCTGCATATGCTCTCCCGCGGCACGCTCAGCCACAACACGCTCGTACTCACCGTAATGAGCAACCTCGGACTGAAAAACGCGCTGAAGGAAGCGGGCATCGAAATCGTGGAAACCAAGGTCGGCGACCGTTATGTGCTCGAAAGCATGCTGAAAAACAAATATTCCATCGGCGGCGAGCAGTCCGGCCATATCATCCTGCTTTCGCGCAACACCACCGGAGACGGCATGATGAGCGCAATCGCGCTGCTCGGCGTGGTAGCGGAAAGCAGAAAGCGCCTGAGCAAACTCGCCGCGCAGATCCCACAGTACCCGCAGGTGCTGGTCAACGTCAACGTCGAAAACGGGCTGAAATCCAAAGCGATCGCGGACGGTGATCTTACGAAAAAAACAGTGGAAATCGAAACGCTCCTCGGAAAAAACGGCCGCGTGCTCGTTCGCGCCTCCGGCACGGAGCCTTTGGTGCGTATCATGCTCGAAGGGCAGGACGAAAAGCAAATCCTCGGCCTCGCGCTTGAGCTGGCGCACATCATCGTCGAAAAATACAACGGAAAGATCCGCACATAATCATGCTGACCACTACGCAGAAAACCGAAGCGCTATCCATTTTAAAGCGCACCTACCCGGACGCGAAACCCGCGCTGCGCTACTCTTCTCCGTTTGAACTTCTGGTGGCGACCATCCTTTCCGCGCAAAGTACGGACGTGATGGTCAACAAGTGCACGAGCGAGCTTTTCCCGGTTGCCAACACGCCGGAGCAGTTCGCCGCCATGACGGAAGAAGAACTCTTTCCTTACATCAGGCGCTGCGGCTTCTACCGGCTTAAGGGTGCGCATATCATCGAAACCGCACGGATTCTCGTTGCACGTTACGGCGGTGAAGTACCCGCGGATATCGGCGTGTTGCAGACGCTGCCCGGCGTGGGACGCAAAACTGCCAACGTCGTTGCAAGCAACGCCTTCGGAATCCCCGCCATCGCCGTGGACACGCATGTGTTCCGTGTCAGCAACCGCATCGGCCTCGCTCATGCAAACAATGTGGAAAAGACCGAACGGCAGCTTCAGGAAGCAATCCCGCGCGCCGATTGGACCGCGGCACACCATTGGTTAATCTATCACGGGCGCCGGATTTGCGACGCGAGAAAACCCAAATGCGAAATTTGTTCGCTCTCCGGCATTTGCGAGTATTTCCACAACGGCGGGAAACAGGCCGCGGGAATCCCGCGCAAGAAACCGCCGAATAACAACAAAGGGTAAAGAAAATGCAGTTTGTCGATCATGCGCGCATCGTTGTCAAGGCCGGGAACGGCGGGGACGGGTGCGTAGCGTTTCACCGAGAAAAATATGTTGCGCAGGGAGGCCCTTCCGGCGGAGACGGCGGAAAGGGCGGGGATTTAATCTTCTTTGCCGACCCGCATATGTCCACGCTGTTGGACTTCAAGTACCAGCGCTTTTACCGTGCAGAAAATGGTGAAAACGGTAAAACCGAGCTTTCGACCGGACGCAACGGGAAATCGCTGCGCATAGGCGTACCCGTCGGAACGATCGTACGGGACGTCGAAACCGGCGCGATTCTTGCCGACATGAGCGATCCAGGCAAAGAACGCGTCGTGCTCTGCGGAGGAAACGGCGGAAGGGGCAACGCAAAATTTGCAACTGCCACGCGCCAAACGCCGCGTTTCGCCCAGCCCGGGCACAAAACACCGGAACACGAGGTGGACCTGGAGCTGAAATCCATCGCGGACGTAGGTCTCGTCGGGCTTCCTTCCGTCGGAAAATCTACGATTCTCTCCGTTCTGACCGCCGCGAAACCGAAAATCGCCGCCTACCACTTTACGACGCTCTCCCCCAATCTCGGCGTTGCCGCGCGGCACGGGCGCTCGTTCGTGCTGGCGGACATCCCCGGTCTGATCGAAGGCGCTGCGGAAGGCGCGGGGCTTGGGCATGATTTCCTGCGTCACATCGAGCGCACGCGCATGCTCGTGCATGTGCTTGACGTTTCCGGAAGCGAACTGCGCGACCCGCTGGACGATTATCGGAAAATCAACGAGGAACTGGAAAAGTTTTCACCGCTTCTGGCCAAACTGCCGCAGGTCGTGGCGGCAAACAAGACCGATCTTCCCGATGCGGAGGAGAACCTAACCCGTTTCCGTGAAACCTATCCCGCCGTAGAAGTCTTCCCCGTTTCCGCCGCGACTGCACAGGGATTCGACGCGCTGCTCGACCGAATCGTACAAGTGCTTTCTACCCTCCCGCCGGTCAAGCGCTATGCGGAAACCGAACTCGCCGAAACACCCATGTATGAACGTGGGTTCCATATCGAAAAAGATGAAAGCGGCATATATGTGGTCACCGGGGGCGATGTGGAATATCTGCTGGACACCACCAACCCGAACGACGAGGCCTCTATGCGCCGGTTCCAGCAAACGCTTATCAAAGCCGGCATCATCTCGGCGCTGCGTGAAATGGGCGCCGGCGACGGTGACAGCATCCGTATGGGAGAATGGGAATTTGATTTTGTCGACTGAATCCGCATAAAAAACTTATAGGGTAAACGAAACGGCGTGCACCAAGCGCGCCGTTTCGGCCTGTCGAAATGTTCTCTTCTCAGGAGATTCTCCACTGCTCCGTAACCGTTTTCCGGTCGTCCCGGTTCTTCCAGCATAACGGACCGTCCGCAAGGCCGTCGGCCTAGAGTGTGTTTCAAAAATCACAAAAGCGCAGTTCCGCCGCCTCGACATGCATATTTTCGTTGAAAAGCCTCGCCGCAGCACCACTG
>CAYTHS010000127.1:0-6590 GCA_964437665.1 uncultured Oscillospiraceae bacterium | reverse complement strand
TCGTATAGATCATGAATAGCTGGGACGAATCAGCAGCCGCCGAACGGTTGGTATACGGCCTGCGCATTTCGTCCGAACACTGCCTCGAGGACGCTTTCGCTGCCGCCGATTGCGTTTAGCAGGCTGTTTAGCTGTTCGTAAATAAAGAACGTATATTCGGCTTCCTGCTCCGGGTACGGATGAAGGTTCCAGCCAAAGTCTTCCCGGCAGAGATTATAGTAGGAGCCGTTTTTCCACTCGCGTTTTCCGTGCCAGAGCATGATCGGCGCGTCGGTTCCAAACAGGATTTTGTGATAATCGAGATGATCGAATGCGAGCTGATAGACGCGGGGGTTCAGTACGGCGGCGGTATCAAACCACAGAGAGTGGATGTCGCTGCCGAATTCGGCCAGCGCTTTTTGAAAAAACTCATGATGGAAACAGCGTCCGAAATGAGCGATCACAAGCTTTACATCCGGATAATCCATTAGGATTGTCCGGATCTCGGTTACGTTGTCCGGGTCCGGCAGTCTGCCGGCGCGGGGAAGATGCAGCAGCACGGGAGCTTTCAGACGATTGGCGAGAGCGAGATGTTGCCTGGGCATGAAGTCGAAAATGCTAATTTCAGCGCCTTTTACGGCACTGGCCATATAGGGATATGGTTTGAAACCACAAAAACGACCGTCCTGGAACTCCTGCTCGATGGTTTCAACAGCATATTCCGGACGGACGGTATATAAACCGCGAGGGTGCTCGTTTGTGATCAGGGAAGAGATATATCGATTATTGGCTTTTGTGTCGGCGTCGCGCAGCGGCCAGGGCAGCATAACACATTCGACCGCCCTGTCTGGGAAAAGTGCGCGCGAATAGAGCAGGGAGTCGTCGTAACTCATCAGAAGCCCGGACTCCAGCGCCCAGTCGTTTAAAATCGATTCTTGCGTTACGTTTTTTACATGTTCCGGCAGATTAAAGTGACAATGCGCATCCACAATCTGCCATGGAAGGCGATGGGAAATATGTTTTTGATAGTACTGTTGATCTAACGGCGTCTTATGAAAATATGCATACATGAACGTTCACCATCCTCACAGGCGCCAACCCCGGAGAAACAAGCACATTATATGGAGCGCAGGATAAATTGTCAAATATAAATACGCTTCAAATGCGGCTAGAATGACCGATTTTCACCTGAAAAGCACAGGACGGGGAAAACGAGTAAACCATAATATGAAACGTCTGCGGAAAGGCCGTATTGCATCTCCGAAATAGAGATTTTTTCTTGACAGCAATGGAAAGATGATGATATCATAATACCAATCGAACTGAGAAACATATTTGCCAACCTCGGATTATTAGAAAACACGTAACAAAAAACAGAAGACAGGAACCCATCATGCAGATTAAATCAAAATGTGACGTTATTGTTGACGATATTCTTTCGAAAGTTGTGAACCGCGTTTATTCGCCGGGGGACCGGCTGCCCGCGGAGAGCGAACTATGCGATCTCTACGAAGTGAGCCGCGTAACGATCCGTGAAAGCCTGAAAAAGCTCGAGATGATGGACGTGATATCGATTCAGCAGGGCCGCGGTACGTTTGTTAAGGAAATCGGGCTGGGAAACTTTATGCAGCCGATGTTCAACCTGATCGATTTCGGGGATTTTGATATCAGTACGATTTATGACGCAAGACTGTATATCGAAACGGGTACCTGCCGTCTGGCTGCGCAGAACAGATCGGACGAGGACCTCAGAATCCTGAAAATACTGGTTGAAAAAATGATCGACATTCAAAATTCCGGCGACGAAAACATCATGCAGGCAATGCAGCAGATCGATACCAAATTCCATATCTGCGTTGCTGAGGCCTCTCGCAACGAGATATTAAAAGCGGCGGTTATCAATCTGGAAAAAATCAGTGCCGCTTGTGCCGAACGAATCAACAAATCTCATGCCATAATGCAGGACGTCAGTTTGGACCACAGCAGAATACTGGAAGCGATCCGAATGCGAGACGCGGACAAAGCGGCGGAAGCAATTATCGCGCACACCCTGAAATCGAAAGAATTTCTCGGCTGAAATCGCGGAATTCGTTCGGATGCGGTTCCAGATTTGAAACAAAAGATATTATGATAATACTAATTGCACAACGGAGAATAGTCAAATGTTGCATAATCAAATCGAACAACAGGTTTTGGATTATATAGACGCCAATCAAAACGAACTTTTTGAACTGCTGAAAAAGCTAATACGTATCAATACGGAAAACTTCATATCGAGCGGTAACGAAGCTGCCTGTGCAGAAACGGTGCGTGAAATGTACGAGAGCACGGGGCTGGACGCGCAGGTTTACTATCCGGACGATTATCTGGACGGGCATCCGGATTACTTGCCGGGGCGCGGGACCGATACGCGCCCGAATGTCGGCGGTTTTTACCAAGGGAGCGAAGGGACACGCAGCATAATGCTCGCCGCCCATATGGATACGGTTCCAATCGGGCTGAGAAGCGAGTGGACGGTCGATCCGCTTGGCGGCGAGGTCCGTGACGGACGTATCTACGGCCGCGGCTGCGGCGATAATAAATTTGGCATTGCAAGCGGTGTTTTTCTGCTGCGGACGATGCGTGCGTTAGGAGTCCGTCTTAAACAAAACGTGGTCCTTTCCGCGTATTGCGACGAAGAATTCGGCGGCGGGAACGGCAGCATCGCGTCCTGTGTGAAGTACCCGTGCGATATGTATATCAACCTCGACGGCGGGAACAGCGACCGCGAGGTATGGACCTGCGCATTGGGCGGACAGCTCCTAAAGGCGGAAATTTCGGCTAAAGAACCGCAGGATTCTGCAGAGCTGGTGCTGGACGGGCTTGATGTGATTCGCCGGCGAGTCGCTGCTTTCGGTAAGAAGCGTGCGGAAGAACTGCAGGCGCATCGTTTTTATAAGGATTCGGATATGCAGCGTTCGTCGCTGCGGATTCTCTCCAGCCGCTGCGGAGACGCCGGAACGGGTCTTTCGAGCGGGTCGTTCGAATTTGTTTTCTATACCGTCGTCTCCCGCGCGGAGATAAAGACGGAACTCTGCAAAATGGAAGACGATATCCGCCGTGAGCTTGACGCCATGGGGCTTGTGTTTTCGGCATTTTTACCGGGCAGCAGGTACTTCGACTATCTTTGCGCGGACGAAAACGATGCGAGTATCCGGCAATTGCTGGAATGCGCAACTGAAATCGAGGGGAAGACGATTCGCGCCGCGGGCGCATGCCTGACGGACTATTTCCTTTACTTGAAATACGGGTCTTCGCACAGCGTGACGTACGGCGTTTTCCGTGATTTCAAATTGCCGGGCGGAGCGCACCAGCCGGACGAATTTATCGAATGCCGTGATTTCGTCAACTGTACGAAGGCGCTTGCACTGTTCCTTCTGCGCTGGTGCGGGGTTGATAAGGCAGAGTGATTTCTTCGGCGGTGTACCTTTATTATGAGGGATTTGTGTAGAAGCAAAGACAGATAAAAAATAACACTACGACGGCGGGTGCCGCGGCATCCGACCGGTAAGACCGGGATTAATATTGAGGAGGAACAACCATGGCGGCTCTTGACGGCGAAACAAGCAGAGGCAAATCTTTTATCCAGGCAGTATCAAAGGTGAGCAAGGAATATATGATCTTGATTGCTTTGCTGATCTTGGTATTGTTTTTCAGTTTCACATCGGAATATTTTTTTACACCAAACAACATGATAACGATTCTGCTGCAAAGCTCCACGATTGCAATCGTGGCGATCGGACAGGCGTTTGTCTGTCTGGGCGGGAATCTTGATCTGTCTCTGGGGCAGAGCGTTTGCCTTTCCAGCTATATTGCAGCGATCATGATGGTCAAGATGGACATGAATCCCTGGCTCGCACTGCTCTGCTGCATTGGCGTAGCCTGCGTGATCGGCGTAATCAACGGGATTCTGGTTGCATACCTGAATATTTCCAGCTTTATTGCCACGCTTGGCATGATGAACGTTTGCACGGGCTGCGCCAAGCTACTGTCCAACTCGGCGACTATCGCCAATCTACCCAAACAGATTGCTTTCATCGGACGCGGGTATATCGCGGAGATCATTCCCGTAAGCGTAACGATCATGCTGCTGCTATATATCCTGACGTCCTTTGTAGCAAAGAAAACGATGCTCGGCCGTTATATCTACGCAATTGGCGGAAGTAAGGAAGCGGCGTTCTACTCCGGAATCAAAGTAAAAAAATACACATTGGTTTCATTTGTTCTGGCGGGTGTAATGGTAGGCCTAGGCAGCGTGGTGCTGCTTTCCAGACTGGATGCGGCGACGATCTCCAGCGGCAAGTCCTATGAATTTGACGCGGTCATCGGATGTGTGCTCGGCGGTATCAGCATGGCAGGCGGCAAGGGAAGGATCATTCAGGCGCTGTTCGGCGTTCTGTTCTTAACGGTGTTTATCAACGGCATGACGCAGTTGAATGTCAATCCGTTTATTCAAGACGTCATCAAGGGGCTGGTCCTGATAGCGGCGGTTGCGATCGACAGCATGCGTAACCGGGTAAAGAACTGATCGAAACAACGTTTTTTGCAAGGGAGGTCCGGGTATGGACGAAGATATTATTCTGGAGACAAGACATATATCCAAGCAGTTCCCCGGCGTCAAGGCGCTGGACGACGTTTCGCTGCGGGTGAAGCGCGGCAGCGTGCATGCGCTGGTCGGTGAAAACGGGGCTGGAAAATCGACGCTGATCAAAGTGCTTACGGGGATTTATGTATGCTACGACGGCGCGATTCTTCTCAATGGAGAGAAAGTTTCCTTTGAAAACCCCAGTCAGGCCAAAGCAAAGGGAATCAGCGTTGTTCATCAGGAGCTGAAACTATCGGAGCCGCTGAGTGTTGCGGAAAATATTTTTCTGGGGAACTTGCTGCGAACGAAGTCCGGGTTTGTTGACTGGAGGAGCATGAACCGCCGCGCACAGGAACTGATCGACAGCCTCGGCGTGGATATCGACGCAACGGAATGCGTCGCTTCCCTAACGGTTGCGAAGAAGCAGATTGTCGAGATCTGCAAGAGCATTATGCATAACTGCAGGATTCTGATAATGGACGAACCGTCCGCCACGCTGACGAATAAAGAGTTGGATGTTCTTTTCGGTATCATCAAAAAACTCAGAGCGGACGGTACGACGATTATTTATATCTCGCACAGGCTGGAAGAGGTATTTCACCTTGCGGACGAGATCAGCGTATTGCGCGACGGGGTGCACATCGCCACGTTACCGGTTGGAGAGATTGACAAGAACGGGTTGGTGCGCCTGATGGTCGGCCGGGATATCAACGTTGAGTATCCGCGTTCCGGCGTTATCCCCGGGGACGTGATTTTTTCCGCCAGCCACGTAAAGAGAAAAAGCGTGCTCAAGGACATCAGCTTTGAGGTGAGAAAGGGTGAAATTCTGGGGATCGCCGGCTTAGTCGGCGCAGGAAGAACGGAATTGGTACGGGCGATACTGGGTATCGACAAGATGGATTCCGGCGAATTGAAGCTGCAAGGGGAAGTCATTCATTTCAAAGAATTTCGTTCAGCGATCAAGAACGGATTTGGGCTTGTTCCGGAAGACCGCAAGCTGCAGGGCGTAACGCTGGGTTTTCCAATCAAGACAAACGTCTGTATGACGGATCTAAAGAAGATATCTAAAAATGGCGTCATGCGCCGAAAACTGGAAAACGGGTATGCAAAAAAATTCGCGGAAAAGCTGCGGATTGTCGCGCCTTCCATTGAAACACGGGCGGAGAATCTGTCCGGCGGGAATCAGCAGAAAGTCGTAATTGCAAAGTGGCTGTATCGCGACAGTTCCATCTTGATTATGGATGAACCGACGCGAGGAATCGACGTCGGGGCTAAACGCGAAATATACGAGTTAATTTGCGACCTGGCAAGGCAGGGGAAGACCATCATCGTGATTTCCTCCGAACTGCCGGAACTGCTGGGGATCAGCGATCGGATTATCGTTCTGCATGAAGGCAAGCTTGTCGGGGAATTAACACACGACGAAGCGACGCAGGACAAGATCATGAGCCTTTGTATCTGATAAAAACAATATTTGGGAGAGAGAATCCCCAATAATAAAAGGAGGCAAAAAATGAAGATCAAAACGATCATTGCGGTGTTGCTGGTGTTATTGATGGCGTCCGTTACGGCATTCGGCTGCGCTGCACCCGCCGAGGAAACAGAACCGTCCGCCGCCGAAGAGGCGACACAGGCGCCTGCCGAGGAAACGGCGTCCGAGGAAGCGGCGGCAGACGAAGAGGAAGCCGAAACCGACCTGCCGCTGAAAGGCAAGAAGATCGGTTTTGCACACCTGACGCTAATGGACGAGTGGTGCGTGAGCGTTGCGGATGCGATGGAAAAAATCGGATACGAATTGGGCGCAGAAGAAGTCAACGTGCAGGTTGCAGAGTTCGATCTTGAAACCCAGGTGAAGGACATTGAAAACTTTATTAACCAACAGTACGACGCCATTTTTATCCTGACGGGCTTCACGGATGCGATTATTCCGTATGTGCAGGAAGCCAAAGACGCCGGGATTCCCGTTATCGCAATGGATGGAACGATT
>CAYTHS010000126.1:0-6623 GCA_964437665.1 uncultured Oscillospiraceae bacterium | reverse complement strand
CCGAAAAACAAGTACTGATAGATCGAGCGGTAAACGAACGCGACGATATCAAAACCGCCGCCCGTGTCGCCGGAAAGAACGCCCAGCCCGCCGTACTGGACGCGCCGGCCGTTTTGATTCATCCCGGCGCATGTCACGCCGGAACCGGCCGAGTAACATACGCCGACGCCGTCTTCAACGCCCGCCATTACGCCGAGATATCCATCGTTGCAGACGAAACATTTCTTCAGCCCGCGCGCGTTGAGGCAGCCGGCCAGCGCGTTGATCTGCTGTTCGTGGTCGGCGCCGGCCAAACCGAAGACCGCGTCGGCAACGTCGCCCAGAGCGTAACCGCGCGGGCGAAGCATTTCTTCGCAGTTTTCCAGCAGAAGCGCCGCGGCCCCGTCAAATCCACCGGGCATAGTTTCGTGGTTGGACCCGACGCCCCGGTGCGCGGCGATCACCGCGCCGGAACTGTCTAAAAGGCGGTATTCGGTCTTTGAATTGCCCCCGTCTACGGCAAGATAACATTTTTTTTGTTCCATAACGCTGATATTCCTCGGCATAATAATATTGGGAAAAGCGGAAAGCAGGGAAATGTATTTCGTATCAGGAAAGGAAGAAACGTGAAAGCAGCGACCGATTTTGATGCAGCATTTCGTCAAGACATGGCAACGCACGGTCAAGGTCCGCCGTAATGGGGTTGCATGCCAATGCGCGGTGCGCGACGCTGCGTTCCCCGGAAAGAGCGGCCTGGACCGCCAGCGTCTCATATGCTTTTACGCTCTGCAGCAACGAGGTTAATACGGGATTGGGCTTTGCGAAAACCGGATTGCGCGAAACGCTGTCCTTTTCGATAAAGCAGCTCGTCTCGATTACGCTTTCGGTGCTCAGGAAGGGGAGCGTGCCCTGATTTTGAACGTCGATCACATGATGTCCCGGCTCCGCGCCGGAAAGAGAAGCGATCAGAGCGACCGCCGCTTCCGAATAGAGGTGCCCGCCGCGTTCGGCCAGCATAGCCGGGACGGCAACGTTGCGCGGGTCCGCGTAATAAGAAAGCAGGCGCGTTTCGATATCTTTGCAGACTTCGCCGCGCGTTTGCGGTGCATGCAGCAATTCTTGGAACTTGCGCTCGCGGAAAAAGAAATACTGCAGATAATCGTTTGGGATAGCGCCAAGCAACTCGATGATCGGACGGTATGTTTTTACCCAAGGGTCGGCGGCAGACGCTTCATCCAGGGATTCCTGCGTCAGAAGCGCCGGCAAACGGTCGATCCCGTCCACATATATGCCGGTGACGGCGCCGCAGTGGTTAAGCGAAACGGATTCGAGACGGATGCGTTCCATCGACACGCCGAGCAGCTTTGCAACGCGTTCCTGCGTGCCGATCGGCAGGTTGCACAGTCCGATTGCTTTAACGGGGGTGTAGTTGAGCAGATATTCGGTGATGACGCCGGAAGGGTTTGTGAAGTTGACCAGCCAAGCGTCGGGAGCGTATGCGGCGACCGCCTTTGCAATGCGTTCGATCTGCGGGATGGTGCGCAACACGTTGACAAACCCGCCGATTCCGGTCGTTTCCTGACCGATTAAGCCGTATTCCAGAGGGATTTTCTCATCCAGGATTCGCGCTTCCAGTTTGCCTGCACGGATCTGTGTGACGATGTAATCCGCGCCCTCGATGACCCTTTCTAAATCCGTACTGCGGTAAATGCGGGGTTCCATGCCGTTTTCCAGCAGTACGCGCTCGCAGAAATCGCCGACGAGGTTCAGGCGCGACTCGTCCGTGTCCGTTAGGCGCAGTTCGTCTAAGGGAAGAAGCTCTCTGCGTTTGATCAGTCCCTGCATCAACTCGGGACAGTAGGTGCTGCCTGCACCGACGACGGCAAGTCGAATACCCATATAACCTCCGGATTCTGAACGATAGGAACCAAAACGAAAGCCGCGTTCATAACGGCGTTTGTACTGTGCTTACAAACGTGGAAGATTTAATAAGGAAGCCGCAGCCATCGTACGAAAACAGAAGCGGAATCGTCGTTGCGCGGCGCACGTGTAAATGGTTAAACCCAGTATACCATATTTTCCCCGCGGCGCATCATAAAATACATGTAAAACTGTCCGGTCTGCGGAAAGCAAAAGGTTATGCGGCGCTTCATGCCGCTGCGTATGATCTTCGGTGCGACGAACGTTACTGCGGCTGCCGGGGCTTCCGGGAGATAAACGGAGACGGATTCCGCCGCGGCATGCGGTCCCAAAATCTGCGGTGGATACGGAATTCGTTTCAGTTTCGACTTTTTTCGTACAGAAAACGCCATATTTCTTCTAAAAAACAAATGCATACTGTAAACAGCCCAAGCACGTGCCGCGCGGCGGTTTTATTCTATCGTATCCTAACACGGAAAGATTGAACAAAACTGAAAGCGGCTGTCGGGATTCACTGGACAAACACGAAATTGTCGCAAGGAGGGGGACAGGGCATGCGGATTTTAGTGGTGGAAGATGAGAAGCCGCTCGCAGAGACGCTGCGGGACATCCTCAGCGAAAAAAACTATTCCGTAACGCTCGCTTTCGACGGAGTGTCCGGTTATGACGAAGCGGCCAGCGACGTTTACGACGTGCTCGTTCTGGACGTGATGCTGCCGGGAATGGACGGATTTACGCTGCTGAAAAAAATGCGTGCGGAACGCATTCAGACGCCCGTGCTGATGCTGACCGCGCGCGGAGAAACAACCGACAGGGTGTTTGGCCTCGACTGCGGCGCGGATTACTACCTGACGAAACCGTTCGATGTAAGCGAATTGCTGGCATGCGTACGGGCGCTGCTCCGAAGACCGGGCGAGGTGCAGGGGGAAGAAATCGCATACGGTCTCACGCGTTTGAATCCTTCGAGTTATCAGCTGCGCTGCCGCGACAACTCAATCCGCTTGAGCGCGCGGGAGTTTGAGATGATGCGTTTGCTGATGCTGCAGAAGGGCGCGATTCTCTCTAAAGAGCGGCTTCTGGTCAAGGTCTGGGGATACGACGCGGCGGTGGACGAGAACAGCGTTGAAGTTTACGCTTCCTTTTTACGGAAAAAGCTGCAGCGGATCCGTTCAGATTTGGAAATCAAAGCGGTCCGTCGCGTTGGGTACCATATATGCAGGCAAAACGAACCCTGCGTTGACGGCGCGGCGATCGAAAGGCAGGGGACTTATCGTCTGCATTGACGGGCACGGGTTACAGAGGAAAGCGGGAATGGAAGCGCCGGTATGATTAAGAAGCTGCGGTGGAAATTTGTCATCATCAATATGAGCATTGTAACGGTGATCCTTACGGCGGTTTTTGCAGTGATGCTGAGCATGACCAAGGCCGGAGCGCTGTCCGACAGCATGCTGGTGCTCCGGCGCGCCGCTTCCAACGATAATGCGATCAATGCGCTTTCGGAAAACGCATCGCAGATGCAAATCCCGTTTTTTGCCGTGGACGTGGACCGTTCGGGGAATATCGTGGTCCTCAACGGAAGCTATTACGACATGGCGGACGATACGTCGATTGCAGCCATTGTGGAAGCCAGCATACGGCAGGAGTCAGACGTCGGAATGCTGGAGGAATTCGGGCTGCGGTATTACCGGCAGGCCACACCCTTCGGCGTGCGGATTGCGTTTGCCGATACGTCGTTTGAAAAGAGCATGAGCGAGCGTTTCGTTCGGCTTACCCTCGCGATCGGCGGCGCGGCGTTCCTGCTGTTTTTCGGTATCAGCATGCTGCTGGCGCATTGGGCCGTGCGCCCTGTGGAAGACGCCTGGCGGAAGCAGAAGCAGTTTGTCGAGGACGCATCCCACGAACTGAAAACGCCGCTGGCGGTCGTGCTGAGCAGCGCGGACCTGCTGCTGCGCCAATCCTGCGTAAAGGGCGGGCGGCCGGAGAGATGGGCGCGGAATATACGCGAGGAAGCGCTGCGCATGCGTGCGCTTGTGGAAGATATGCTCTCGCTTGCGCGCGTGGAAAACACAGCCGCCACAGCGGCGGCAACGGAGCGCATCAATCTTTCGGCGATTGCAAACGATTGCGTATTACAGATGGAAGCGGCTGCTTACGAGAGCGGAAAAACGCTGCTGAGCGATATTGAAGAAGGCATATTTGTACAGGGCGTACGGCAGCAACTGCAGCAATTGACCGACAACTTGCTCAGCAACGCGGTGGTGCATTCCAGTAAGGACGGAGGCGTGGCGCTGCGGTTAAGCAGGCGCGGCAAGAGGGTGCTTCTTATCGTGGAAAACGCGGGCGAACCAATCCCGAAGGAACGGCTGGCACGTCTGTTCGAACGGTTTTACCGGCTCGACAGCGCGCGAAGCGACGGCGGGTGCGGCCTTGGACTTGCGATTGCCAAGAGCATAACCGAGCGTCACAAAGGCAGGATCTGGGCTGAGAACGGGGAAGGAACGGTCCGGTTTGTCGTCGAACTGCCGTGTTTGATAAAGGATGACTATGCGGATTTGTGAACGGCAAAGGTCGAGATAATCAACGACGAGGTGACTCAATGATCAGTAATGGTGTTGAAAAAAGGTGTAAATTGTGGAATTACTCGAGAAATATCAAAAAATAACAGTTTTTCGACGTTCTGGCTCTTTTCTTCCGTCCACAAGTATAGTAAAATATAGCGTGCAGTGTCTTGCGAAATGCGCAGATTGTGCTATGTCGCATATGGCAAATCAATTCATTTTACATTTCTATGGCTGCGCTCGGGTCTGTTTACGGGCGTATGCTGTTGAATGATATTCGGAGGAGTAAAAAAACATGGATATTGGAGCGAGCATTAAAAAGCTTAGAAAGTCACACGGCGAAACGCAGCAGCAACTGGGAGAAGCGGTAGGCGTTGTGCAGCAGTCCGTAGCTGCATGGGAAGCCAATCGTTGCATGCCTGACATTGCGTCCCTGGTAGCGATTGCAACACACTATGGGACGTCGACGGACAGCATCCTCGGTTTGACCGAGGAGCCGAGCTATCTGCTGGACGCCGAGGGAATGCAGTCTTACCGCAACGACGTTGCAACGGCGGATCGTCTCCCGACCGAAATCCGGGAAGGCGTACTTGCACTGATTCGATTGGAGCGTGCAAAGTACGGCAGATAAACAGCGACGGTAACAATACGCCCGTTTTGTTATCCTATCTGTTGACACCGGAAACAGGAATCAAACAACATTGTAGCGACAAACCCCGTCATCCCGGCTGTCTTAACTCTTCGGCCGGGATGGCCCAGGGGTAGTTTGTGTATTTATAAGCAGGACAATGCAGCTCTTTTCATTAGGCATGTGCAAACGCGGGGGTTGCGCGAGACGGATGGTTCATATATAATACTCCCGGACGACAGATCAACGTTATTAAGCAAGTCGCATTTTTTACGAGGTGAATTATGGATTACAAAGCCATAGCCGATCGGATGGGGCCGCGTGTGGGCGCCACGCAGGAGTGGATTTTTCATGTACTTCGCGAAGGAATCGTCAGTGGGCAGCTTCCCGGCGGCATGCAGCTTAAGCAGGATGAGATTTCAGCCGCGCTCAACGTCAGCCACATCCCTGTGCGCGAAGCGCTCAGGCGGCTGGAAGCGCAGGGGCTTGTGCGGATTCATCCAAACCGCGGGGCCGCCGTTGCGCAGCTTACCCGCGATCAATTGTTCGATATGATGGAAGTCCGCGCGACGCTTTCGGTGATGATGCTCAAAAACAGCGCGCCGCTTCTCAACGAAGATGATTTTGAAGCGCTCGGGCAGATTATCCGCCAGCAGCGGGAAACGTCGGACGAAGATTTGATGCGTTCCGAAGAGCTGAATTACAGATTTCACGACATCCTGACGTCCCACGGGGACAATTCGATGGCTGTGCTGATGCTTGAACTGGTGCATGCCAACATCGACCGTTATTTGCGTGCGAGCTTTTACGGTACAAACCGGTTGCGCGAAATTTCCATTGGGCAGCACGAGGCGATCCTCAAAGCATGCAGAGAGGGTGATTATGAGGCTGCCTGCGCGATTCTTCGGGACCATATTCTCAACGCGAAAGAGTTTATTCCAGCGTCCCTGAAATAGACGCATACCCGCGAGCGGCGTGTGCGTCGCTGGATTCCGGCTGCCTGACAGGATGGGGCGGCGCAGAATAGATCAGGCTTAAATACGATTGACCCGTCAAACATGTTTGACGGGTCAATCGCGCGTTTCGCGTGCGCTCTGCAGGTTCACGGGAGGCAAAGAACACAAAGGGCCCGCCCGAAACTTGCGGTTCGCCGCGCCGTAAAGACCGGTACGGACGGAACCCATGAGTTAAGTGTTGCGGTAAGTTACAATCTCAGGCGCTTTTTGAAAGATCGGGGCTCTCCACAACGGAGGGCTTTTCATTTGCGAGAAGCAGATTGACAGGGAGCGGGACGCAAACCCCATGCGCCTAAAACCGCCTGTTCTGCAGGAAAAGCGAGCCGTTCGTTTTGGATGAGTAATGTGTTGTTTGTTACCTGCCAGGCCTGGGGGAAAAGAAGAGCGCTCGGATATAACCGGATTTTAGAAACACACCCCAGGTTGTGTTTCTAAACTCACAAAAGCGCATTTCCGCCACCTCGGCATGCATATTTTCGTTGAAAAGCCTCGCCGCAGCACCACTGCGCCTGTATTTTTCGT
>CAYTHS010000125.1:0-6697 GCA_964437665.1 uncultured Oscillospiraceae bacterium | reverse complement strand
TAACTGCATCTTTCAGACTTTAGTAACACACCCTAGCAGTGATTAACGTTGTTTTCCAAATACGAAGTCAAATTTGCGAAAAGTTCAAATTCAATCCGACGTTTGGCCGATATAATGAAACCGAGTTCCAACGCCTGTTCGCTTGTTTGGAGCCATAGCGTCCTAATAAAGAAAGAGAGGTACCTTCATCTTGGAACGACCGCGTCTGACACCGGGTAAAAAAGGCGGCAAAAACCGTCTCTTTCCGCCTGCTGCACGTACTTGGATCATTACAATCGTATGCGGATGCGCAGTTGCGTTTGTTATCATTCCGCTTGCCGTCAGCCGCTTTTCGGGGGCAAACAGCGTTTATGTCGCAGCCGTAGCCGATGCTTTTGAGAGCACCCCAACGCCCATTCCTTTTGAAGCGAACGTACTTGCACCCGTTTGTTCTGATTGCACGCCGGAGCCTTCCGCGGAGCCCACGCACGGCATGCAGCTTTCACAATATACCGTTTTACAGGAGAATGACGACTACCCGACCGTCATGCAATTGCAGACGCGTTTGATGGACCTGGGTTATCTGGACTCCGACGAACCAACTACGGTTTTTAACTCGGCGACTACCGTTGCGGTCGCGCTGTTTCAACGTACGCTGGACAGCGATATGGATGGAATCGCCACAAGCGAACTGCAGGAGTTTCTTTTCAGCGATGATGCGATCCCGTATGAAATGAAGCTTGGCGACAGCGGCACGGACGTTGAAAGCATGCAGTCGCGTCTGAACGAACTCGGTTATTATGAAAGCAAGATCAACGGATACTTCGGCACGGCTACGGAGGACTCGCTCAAGGCGTTCCAAACTAAAAATGAAATGGATGCAGACGGCGTGTTTAACGTTGCCGACCGCGACCTGCTTTATTCGCCAAACGCACGGCCTAAAATAGACCCGACTCCGACGCCTTCCCCAACTCCCAAGGCGACAAAAAAGCCGACGGCAACCAAAGCCCCCAGTGCGACGTCCACCCCGAAGCCGACTTCGGACAGTTCGTCCGGGTCGGAAGATTCGGATTCCGACTCCTCGTCCGGCGATACTTCGGATTCGACCGGCGGCACGCCTTCCTATAGTGCATCCTACAGTGCTGACGGGCTTATCTCCGTTGCAACGGCGATGCTCGGCTATCCGTATTCCTGGTCGGAGGAAAGCCCCGCAAAAGGATTCGATTGTTCCGGATTGGTTTACTTCAGTCTCCGAACCTGTGGCGTAAGTACAAGCCGCTACAGCGCGTCGGGGTTTTCCGCCGTCAGTTCCTGGGGAAACGTGAGCTCCATAAGCGACCTGAAAAAAGGAGATTTGCTTTTCTTCAAGAACGATACCTCGAGCCGTGTCAGCCATACCGGCATCTACTGCGGCGGCGGCAAATTTGTCCATGCCTCGTCCAGCGCGGGCGAGGTTGTTACCAGTTATATTTCCGGTTCATATTGGACGCGCAACTTTGTAAACGGCCGGCGCGTTTTTGGATGAGATGTTCCCTTTGTCCGAGAAAGTGCGGGGCTGACCGCACCGTAAAGGCCGGGTTCTGCGGCGCGCCGTCACAGCCTCTTGTGGCGAAAGTGATGCTGCACCATTGGGAAGAGCCGTTTCTCAGCGGCAAAAACGGCTCCGGCGCGGTGTTTTTTTCCGGATGCAATCTTGGTTGTGTGTATTGTCAGAATCACGCCATCCGCAGCGGCGGCTTTGGGGAAACGATGGACGAAGCGGGCCTGGCGGACGTATATCTTTCCCTTCAAAACCAGGGCGCGCATAATATCAATCTCATCACCGCCGCGCCCTATGTGCCGTCCGTTGCGGAAAGTCTCCGTATTGCAAGATCCCGCGGGTTAATCCTGCCGGTTGTATATAATTCCGGTGGGTATGAACTGACGGAAACGCTTCGCCTTCTGGACGGGCTTGTGGATATTTACCTTCCCGATTTCAAGTATGTTTCATCCGTATTATCCGGCCGCTTTTCCGGTGCGCCTGATTATTTCAGCGTCGTCCTGCCCGCAATCCGCGAGATGTACCGGCAGGTCGGCGGCCTTGTTTTCGACGAAAACGGTATGGCGCAGTCGGGACTTGTCGTACGCCATCTTATCCTGCCGAACTGTGCGGACGACTCGCGTCGCGTGCTGGACGCACTTGTTACGCATTTCCCGCTGTCGATACAGCTTTCACTGATGAGTCAGTTTACCCCGCAGCCGCATGTAACAGCCTTTCCGCTGAATCGGAAAATTACCTCCCGCGAGTATGATCGGGTTATTTCGTATGCGCTCTCGCTTGGTCTACACAACATTTTGATTCAGCAGCGTGACTCCGCAAATGCCGTATTTACGCCAAGGTTCACAGATCGGCAATAAATTTGACACAAATCGTTACGCTTTCACGCTTGCAATTCCATAATCCCAATGTTATACTCAATTTGTAAGTAAAGTTTCCGTCCGTTATGTTCGTTTTTTCATTACCGATTTCCTCCTTAAACCGCGTAACCGAACTACTACGTAACTTCATAAATACTTTCCGGTGGATAGGGCACCATCAGAAAGGCTTGACGGACGGGAAATGAAAAGGAGCCAAGAAATTGGCTCCTTGTCTATTTATTTTGGCACTGTGTTCTTTCGGACTCAAAATCACAAACGGCGGATTGTCCCGCCGTTTTTTTGCCGTCATATTTGTACATTGTACGCCGTATACGTTTTGTCAACGCCTCAATTCCACCAAACGCGTTATTTTCCCTGCGCATGGTCATCTGTTAATAGCAAAAAGCAGGTTTTCCGCTCGGATGAAAAAAGATTTTCAATCTCCTTAGGGTGTGTTTCTAAAGCCTGAAAGATGCAGTTTTGCTGGATCGGTTTGCAGATTGAGACGAAAAATACAGGCGCTGTGGTGCTGCGGCGCGGCTTTTTAACGAAGACAAGCAAGTCGAGGCGGCGGAAATGCGCTTTGCGGATTTTGGAAGCACACCCTAATCTGTACAGTCAAATCACCGGCATGACCAGCACAAGACAAGGATTATGCGCGTCCCAAAGCGTCGGAAAAACCTCCAGACGGCAAAATCCCAGTGACTCGTAAAACCGAATCGTCGCGTCATATTCCCTGTATCGGCCTTCGTCCACCGTCTTAACCTGCAAAAACCGGTATCCGTGCGATTTTGCATAGCTGTAAAATTCACTGAACAGCGCCTTGCCGATTCCCTGCCGGTGGAAACGCTTCTTTACGCCTGTAACGAACACTTCCGCCGCGCACGCGCTCGTTTCCTTGAGCGCGATGAACCCGGCCGGCTCGTTTTCGGCGGCGAAAAACGCCCAAAATGGCATTTGGGCGCTTTCGTCGATATAGGTCTTAGTCGATTCGGGTATGCCGAACCACTCCGGTAAATCCAGCAGGACTTCTTTTGCAATCGAGCGCTTTTCTGCGCTTTCTTCGATCCTGCATACCATGCCGCTTACCGCTGCAGATGCAGCATCGCCGCGCCGACAATCCCTGCGTCGTTATGCATTTCAGCAGCAACAATTTTTGCATGGCTGCGGAAAAAAGCGTATTTTTCGGCATATGCACGTATGGGTGCAAGCAGGAACTCGCCGTCGTTGCTCACGCCGCCGCCAAAAGCAATCACTTCCGGATCGAACAGCGCAATTGCCGTGCAAACCGACGCGCCGAGATAATCCGTGAACTTATGATAGATTTCAACAGCCTGCTCGTCCCCCGTTCTTGCGCAGTCCATCACAAGTTTAGCGTTGATGTTGCTGATATCGCCGTTTGCGCGCGTATACATCGCACTTTCGTGATGCGCTTCTGCGGCGCGACGGCCTTCGCGCACCAGCGCCGCCGCGGAACAATATGCTTCAATGCACCCGTCGTGCCCGCAGGTGCATTGCTCTCCGCCAAAGACCAGCGTGGCGTGGCCGAACTCAAAACCGTGCTTCATACCGCCGATGAACAGTTTGCCGTCCGTAACCAGTCCGCCGCCGATACCGGTCCCGATCGTGATCAGCAGGCCGGAAGCATGTCCACGAAATGCACCACAGTAATACTCGGCCAAAGCAGCTGCGTTCGCGTCGTTCTCCACATAGACATTCATGCCCGGATATCTTTGCTGAACAAGATTTACAAGCGGAAAATCATGATAGCCGAGATTGTATGCGTCGATAACCGAACCGCGATCGTAATCGATGCTGCCTGGTACGGCAAGGCCGATGCAGCGCGCTCCGGTGATATCCAAATGGTTTTCCGAAACGAGTGCGTCGATCAAAGACGAAATAACATCCACGGAAGCCCGCGGGTCCCCCGAATGCGGAAACGGCAGGGATTTCTTGCAGATAAGTTTCGTATTACCGTCGACGATTCCCGCCGCGATTTTGCTCCCTCCGATATCAACACCGATGGAAAAGTTCATAGTTCCTCCTTTTGCCGCACAGCGCCCGTTGCTTCATCCATTGAGCACATAGCGATCAATAAAGTACGCGACGCCGTCGTCGTCACATGCGGGGACTACAACGTCCGCCGCCGCCTTGACCAATTCCGCGCCGTCCGAAACACATGCGCCAAGCCCCGCCCATTCGATCATATCCTGGTCAAGATAATTGTCTCCGACGGCGGCGACTTCCGCACGGGAAATGCCGAGGTTTCTGGAGAGATCCGCGAGTGCGGAGCCTTTGGTCGTATTCAGGCAGTTGATTTCGATATAGCCGGGCAGTGATCGGGAAATCTGCGCCAGTCCGCGAAAACGTTCGCGGTAGGCTTCCAGAATTTCATCCTGACACTCGATTTCAGAAAACGCAAGGATTTTTGGAACATTGGAATAATCCTTCCTGCGCAGATCCGGGTCGGTTTTATGCGGCAGCGAGTGCTTTTGAACATAGAGATCGGCCAGCCGGCTCGGTTTTTCATAGATTACTACGTCGTTTACATATATCTGCGCATGTATGCCGAGTTCTGCGGAGAAATCGAGCACTTCATGAATGAGCTTCGGGTCGAGCGCGTGCATATGGACCGGCTTTTCGGTGTCGATGTCCATTGTCAGCGCGCCGCCGTATAGAATTGACGGTCCGTGCAGGTCGAGCGCCTTCCAGATCGGGCGAGTTGCAAAGCAACCCCTGCCGGTCGCCACGATTACGCAGACTCCCGCGTCCACCGCGTCCGCGACTGCTTTCATGTTTCTTTCACTAATCTCTTTTGAGGTGCTCGTAAGCGTTCCGTCGATGTCCAGCGCTACAAGTTTAATCGCCATTGCTACCTTCTTCTTCAGCTATCTGATTTGCCCGCTGCCGCGGACAGCATACTTAATCGTGGTTAGTTCGCTCAGCCCCATTGGGCCGCGTGCATGCAGTTTCTGCGTACTAATGCCGATTTCCGCGCCAAACCCGAATTCTTCTCCGTCTGTAAAGCGCGTGGATGCGTTGACATACACTGCGGCAGAGTCCACTTCGTTCAGGAAACGCTCTGCTTCCGCGTAGCTTTCAGTAACAATCGCATCGCTGTGGTGCGTGCCGTATTGGCCGATATGGCGTACGGCTTCCTCGAACGAATCCACAATCCTGACGGAAAGAATTAAATCGTCGTATTCGGCGGACCAGTCTTCTTCGGTTGCGTCTGTTGCGCCGGGTACCATGGCTTTTGCACGTGCGCCGCACCGCAGTTCCACGCCGCGCTCAATCAGCCGTCTGCTGATTTCCGGGAGCGTACGTTCCGCGGCGGATGCGTGTACAAGCAGCGTTTCCATCGCATTGCAGACGGAAGGACGCGAACATTTTGCATTCTCGACGATGTCCGCCGCCATAGAGGTATCTGCACTTTCGGCTATATAAACATGACAAACGCCCGCGCCGGTCTCTATGACCGGTACGCTCGCTTGCGTAACGACGCTTTGGATCAGCCCCGATCCTCCGCGCGGAATGAGCACGTCGATCAGACCGTTGAGCCGCATCATAGCGCCCGCCTGTCCGCGGCTCGTATCGCGCAGCAGTTGGATTGCTTCACCCGGAACGCCACATGCGGTGGCAGCGGCGCGCAGGCAGTCGCTTACGGCTGCATTCGAGCGGATCGCCTCCGACCCGCCGCGCAGAACGCAGGCGTTGCCGGATTTAATGCAGAGCGCGATCGCATCCGCCGTAACATTCGGCCTTGCTTCATAGATAATTCCGATTACGCCAAGCGGTACGCGCCGCTTTTCGATCCGCAAGCCGTTCGGACGTACAAATACACGATCGCTCGTGCCGATTGGGTCCGGCAGCAGCGCAACTTTTCTAAGCCCGCCGGCCATGCCTTTTATCCGCGCCTGATTCAGCGTCAGACGATCAATGAACGGCGTTTTCAGACCGTTTTGCTTTGCAGATTGCACATCCTCCGCATTTTTCGCCACTATCTCCCGCGCATGTGCAAGCAATGCGTCCGCCATTGCAAAAAGCGCATCGTTGCGCGTCTTTGCGGAAGTCACCGCAAGATGAACGGAAGCGTCTTTGGCTTTTTGAGCAAGTTCACGAACGCCCATACCCGATATCTCCTTTGATTTTCAGAATATTATACCGTATCCGCCTGCATTGTACAAGGCGGTGACGGTCATCTCCCCATCCTTCTACGGATTAGGGTGTGTTCTAAAATCACAAAAGCGCATTACCGCCGCCTCGACATGCATATTTTCGTTGAAAAGCCTCGCCGCAGCACCACTGCGCCTGTGTTTTT
>CAYTHS010000124.1:0-6860 GCA_964437665.1 uncultured Oscillospiraceae bacterium | reverse complement strand
GCGGGTTAAGGGTTACGACCCTTAACAATCCCAGGGGCTTTTTTGACAGGCTGAATCCCCGCCGATCAGGCGGGGATTCTTATTGCTGTATGTAACGTCTGCTTCGTCATTCATTCCGGATGGCCGCCAGCGGCGAAAGCTTCATGGCGCGCACCGCCGGGTACATGCCGGCAATGAGTGCAACGATGATCGAAAACCCGACCGCGCCTAATGCCAGATAGCCCGGTATGATGCTGCGCAGCCCGGAATTAGCCAGGAACTGGTTCAGTATCGCCCCTACGCCGTAGCTCAGCCCAAGACCCAGCGCTCCGCCGAATAGACCGATATACGCGCTCTCCGTAAGGAACAATCCCGCAATGTTATCGATGCGGCAACCCAGCACTTTAATAATGCCGATCTCCTTGGTACGCTCGAAAATACTCATCATCATGGTGTTCATAATGCCGATTGCCGCAACCAGCAACGCAACGCCGCCGATCGCTCCAAGCAGATACTGAACATTTTTTGTGCTTTCTTCCGCCATCTCTACTGCGTCCTGAAGGCTGTACGTGCCGTACCCCATGTCTTCAATTTCCGTCTTAACAGTCTTCACGTCCTCAATGGATTCGCATTTAACAAGTACCGTGTCGTATTTCGTACTGTCAAAATTGACATAATCCTCGTTTGCCTTTGCGAGTTTAACGAGTTGGTCCATGTCCATCAGACAATAATAAGAGAAGTCGTTGTTTTCTTGACTCATTGCGCCCGTTACCTTGACTTTGTAGAAGCTGCCAAGCGGCTCCTGCTCCGTATCGTCGTAATCCAGCGGGTTTATCTGACTTTGATAAATATTGCGGTAATCAAACGTCAGCTGCATACGGGAGGAACTCGTCACGCGCGGGTTGCCGTCTTTATCCAGCGCCTGGCGGTAAGTGGTTGAATCATAAAAATTGTTCAGCACCCAAGCGCCAAGCACCATTTCGTAGGTGGTGGAACCGCCTTTGCCCGGCAGAGCACCTTCGCTCAGCTCGATACCAAACGCTTCGGCATTCTCACTGTCGATACCCAGGATGGAAACATCCGTAACATAACGTCCGCTTTTGAGCATGCCGTAAGTCGTAACCATCGGCATTACGCTTTGAACGCCCCCGATTTGTTTGATAGCTGAAACCGCTTTTTTATTCAATTCCGTCTGTCTGGACGATCCGCCCCCGCTGCCGTTGTCCACCCAGGAATACGATGAAACCCGGATGGTGGTCAGGCTGCCGGTTCCGGCAAAGCTGTCGATGGTCGCCTGCCGGATGCCGATGCCGAGCGACACCATTACCACAATGGACGCCACGCCGATCACCATGCCCAGCACGGTCAGAAACGCCCGCATTTTTCGCCGCCACAGGTTCAGAAACGCCATGGACAGCATATCGCTGATACTCATTTATCCTCCAATGCGCCGAACCGGCGGATTTCTCAAAGGTCCTCCAGCGAGCGTTCGCGTTTTTTCTTTGCCTTTACACCGAACACAACGCCTGCCGCGACCACCGCCGACGCGATGAGCACCCACCAGTACCAGGCCATCCCGGCGGACGCGGGAACTTCCATTCCATCCTCGGCAGGGATGACGGCGTTGGAACCGGAAACATAGATGCTGGTGCCTTCGTCCGTATCCTCGTTGACGTACATGGTCAGCGGCAGCAGTTTTTCCGTCTGATTGCCGTATACGTCTTCATAAGTTACCCGGATGTTACCGGTGATCTCTCCGCCTTCCTGCGGCGATACGATAAGGTCCGCCCGCAGAGTGCCGCCGCTTGCGACATTGCCGCCAAAGTACGCCTCTTCCAGGGCCATATTGTCGGCGTCCAGATCGACCATGCAGTTGTAGAGCGGAGACTTGCCGAGGTTATAAACCGTTACGCCGACAGAAACGGAACTGCCGACCCAGGGATCGTCGTAGATCACGGGATCGTTGATGCGCACACGCGCTTTCTGCTGCACCGGAATGCTGACGCTCGCGTCTTCTTCAAACTCCTGCTTGTTTTTGGTTCCTTCATAGGAGAGCTTCACAGTCAGCATCTGCGATTTCGCCTCGGCATCCGGTGCAATCTGCAAATCGAGCGTGAGCACACAGATGTCGTTTTTCTCGATATCTCCAATGAAAATGCTGCTGCTGCCGCCCGGCGCGGGCAGGATTGCCCCCGCTTCGTTGGACAGATCGAGCTGCAGATTCGTAACCGCCTCCCTCGAGGAGGTGTTGGCAATCGCAAGACGCAGCGTCACGGTGTCGCCCGCATAAATCGTATCCTCCGAGAAGCTGTAGGACTCGATGATGACCTTCGGCTTGCTGCGGTAGCTCGAACCGGACGAAGACGAACCGATCGGGCGGACATAAATCTGCACCTGCACCGTGTCCGTGCACTCCGTTCCGTCGTATTGGTACGTAATGGTGAACGTCAGCGTTTTATCCCCGGAGGTGGCGCTCGAAAGCAGCGTCCCCTTCACCTTGAAATATGCATGTTCCCCTTCAAGGAGCGTGCTGTCTTCCCACTTGACAAGCGGCGCGTTGTCGTCCGTGGAATCGACCTTCTTAAACGCGGCGCCTGTCAGCTCGGTCGCCGTTTCATCGGACATGGAAAACGGGAATGCTTCCGGGTCGTCGGAAACAGGGATCGAGCAAGTCATATTGGTTGCCGTACCAGCCCCCGCGTTTTTAACCGGCACATAAATTGTGATATCGCCGCCCGGCAGACCGTTGGCAGTCTGCAGGTACTCCGTTTCCGCAACGTCCGAAATATCCGAGCCGTCATAGAGCACGATATTCCCTGCGTCGTCCGCCAGCGCAAACGCCGGCAGCGCGGCAAAAACGAGCGCGAACGCCGTCATCAGCGCAAGAAACCGAATGTTGTTGTTACGCATCTTTCTTTACCTCTGCTTCCTGAATGTCCGGTTCGTTTCCTTCGCCCGGTGTATTCGAGTTAATCTGTATATCTGTAATCCGCCCGTCGAGCAGGTTGATGATCGTGTCTCCAAACGACGCGATATGCGCATCGTGCGTTACCATAACGAGCGTTTTTTTCTGTTTGCGGAGCAGTTCGATGATCATGCGCATGACTTCGTCGCCCGTGGCGGAATCGAGGTTGCCCGTCGGTTCGTCGGCAAACACGATCTCCGGGTTCGTTACCAGCGCCCGCGCGATTCCCACGCGCTGCTGCTGGCCGCCGGAAAGCTCGCCGGGTTTATGCTTCATGTGCGTTTCCAGCCCAACCATTTTCAGCACGTCGGCTGCGCGTTTCATGCGCGCCGCACGCGGAAGTCCGCGAAACGACAGCGGAAGCGCAACGTTTTCCAGCGCCGTATAATACGGCATAAGGTTGAATGACTGGAAGATAAAACCGATATGCTTCTGCCGGAAGACGATCAATTCGCCCTGCGTCATTCGTTCGAGATGTTTGCCGGAGATAACAATCTCGCCGGCCGAAACCTTCTCCAGGCCCGCCAGCACGTTGAGCAGCGTCGACTTGCCGGAGCCGCTGCGTCCGATGATCGAACAGATATCGCCCGCCTGTATCTTCAGGTCGACCCCGCGCAGCGCATGCACGCCGACGGTGCCGACGTGGTAGACCTTTTTGACGCTGCGTACGTCAATCAGCGCGTTTTCCTGCATGATGCCTCCAAATAAAGTAGGAAATAAGTGTATTACTCGTACTAATACGCATGTATCTTACTCTCCTTTTCCATGCATGTCAACGCCGTTTGAAAACGAAATGCAAACATCGTTAAAAAATTATGTAACTTTCATGCATATTGTTAGGGTGTGTTTCTAAAGTCTGAAAGATGCAGTTCTGCTGGATCGGCTTGCAGATTGAGGCGAAAAACGCAGGCGCAGTGGTGCTGCGGCGAGGCTTTTCAACGAAAATATGCATGTCGAGGCGGCGGTAATGCGCTTTGCGGATTTTGGGAACATACCCTAGCGCGGACTATACCAAAAAACCCTGTTTTTCGCCGTATTTTGGTTGCGCATGCAGCACATTTCTGATAGGATAGAGCAAATATCCGTTTTACAGGCGGGTTTGAACGAAACGAGGCGGTTATTCATGCAGAAATCCTTCGGATTCGATACTTTACAACTGCACGCGGGCTGGCGCGGCGATTCCGCGACCGGCGCGCACGCCGTGCCGCTGTATCAAACGAGCGCATACCTGTTTGACAGCGCGCAGGACGCCGCTGCCCAGTTCACGGGCGAACTGCCGGGCAGCATCTATACCCGCATCGCCAATCCGACGGTTTCCGTTCTTGAGGAGCGCATCTGCGCACTGGAAAACGGACGGGCAACCGTATGCTTCTCTTCCGGTATGGCGGCGCTGCTGGCTACCGTGCTCACGTTCTGCGAGCAGGGCGACGAAGTAATTGCGCTTTCTTCTTTATATGGCGGCAGTTTCGCGCTGCTCTTCGGCCAGCTTGAGCACCGTTACGGCATACGCGCAGTCAAAATCGATTCCGAGGACCTTACCGGACTCGCCGAAGCAATATCCGAAAAGACGCGCATGATCTATTTCGAGTCCGTTTCCAACCCGCTCGCTTCCATCGCCGATATCGAAGCCATCGTCACCACCGCGCATGACAACGGCGTTCCCGTGGTCTGCGACAACACGTTCGGTACGCCGTATCTCTTCGACGCGGCGGCGAACGGCGTTGATTTCACACTGCACTCCACGACAAAATATATCAGCGGCAACGGTACCAGCATCGGCGGATGCGTTACCGATCTCGGCACGTTCGAGGTTTCCGGTTCGCCGCGCTTCCCGCAGTTTAACCTCCCGGATGCCGCGCATCACGACCGCGTATACGCCGAACTCGGCGGCGGCGCGTTTGCCGCGCGCATGCGGGACTATTTTCTGCACGACGCGGGGTTCTGCATGTCCCCGTTTAACGCATTCCTAACGCTGCTCGGTCTGCAGACGCTTTCCATGCGAATGCGAAAGCACGTGGAAAACGCGGACGCCGTCGCAAAGTTCCTTGCGGCAAGCCCGTATGTCGAGCAGGTTAATTACGCCCGGCTGCCGGAAAGTCCGTATTTCGCACGTGCGCAGCAGTATCTGCCCAAGGGCGTCGGCAGCATTTTTACCTTCCGCATCAAAGGGGGCCTCGAGTCCGGACGGCGCTTCATCAACGCGCTTCAGCTTTTTTCGCTGGTGGCCAACGTCGGCGACGTACGTTCCCTCGTTGTCCATCCCGCCAGCACAACGCACTCGAACCTCTCGCCGGAAGATCTCGAAAAATGCGGCATTTCGCCTGATATGGTACGGCTTTCGGTCGGCATCGAGGACAAGGAAGATCTCGTCGCCGATCTGGAGCAGGCGCTGGCCGCATCCCAAACCGTCTGAGATTTTTTCACTTGGACAACTTTTACGGGGGCGCCGGCGAAAGCGGGCGCTTTTGCGTTCCGCAGGAACCGTTGTTTAGAAAGGAATATTCGCAATGCCGATTAAAATACCCGACGGACTCCCCGCCGGAGAAGCGCTCGTTCAGGAAAATGTATTCGTTATGCAGCAGCACCGTGCGGCGGCACAGGATATCCGCCCGCTGCGCATCGCCATCATGAACCTGATGCCCGCCAAACAGACGACCGAAACGCAGCTTTTGCGGCTTCTTGCCAACACGCCGCTGCAGGTGGAAGTCACGCTGCTTTGCACCGGAACCTACCAAAGCCGCAACACGTCGCAGGCATATCTCGATTCGTTTTACCGAACCTTCGACGAAGTGAAGGACGAACCCTTCGACGGGCTCGTCGTCACGGGGGCGCCGGTCGAGAATTACGACTTTAAGGACGTGAAATACTGGGACGAGCTGGTCCGTCTGATGGACTGGGCGGACAAAAACGTGTTTTCGACACTCTACATCTGCTGGGCCGCGCAGGCGGGGCTGTATCATTTTTACAACCTCGAAAAACACCCGCTCAATAAAAAACTCTTCGGTATTTTCCCGCATGTTGTGCTCGACATCTCGCACAAGCTCGTACGCGGCTTCGACGAGCAGTTCATGGCGCCGCACTCGCGGCATACAACCATCTATCTGTCGGACGCGGCAAAAATCCGCGATCTGGACATCATCGCAACCTCGCAGGAAGCGGGCGTTTATCTCGCCGCTTCCAACGACGGGCGGCGCGTGTTCGTCACCGGCCACAGCGAGTACGACGCAAAGACGCTGGAACTCGAATACCGCCGCGACCTTGCCGCCGGAAAGCCGATTCAGATGCCGCAGAATTATTACCCGAACAACGACGATTCGCTCCAGCCTGTTATCACCTGGCGCGCGCACGGAGCGCTGCTGTTCGCAAACTGGCTCAACTACTTTGTGTACCAGGAAACGCCGTACGACGTTTCCACCATCACCGGCACACAGCACAAAGGATAAAAACCGTCTTTCAGCGAATTGCTCGGCGGCCTGATATTAGGCCGCCGCTTTTTACGCATTCAATTCAATTCAGTTTCCCTGATACAATCCGGCTTGTCCGGACTTACGGCAGCGGCACATCCACTTCCGCCAGCGGAACGGTGCCTGTGACGGCGTCTGTTTCGCAGGTGCCGCGCGGGAACACAAAAACCTCGCCGCCAAGCTGGTCGGTGCCGTTGAACGTTTCATAGTAGGTATACGTCAGTTTGAGCACAACGGAGGAAACATTCAAATATTGATCCGGAAAGACCGGCAGGATATAAACGATTTCATACCCGCTGATGCTGTCCGGCGTCTGTGCGTCTCCAATCAGTTCGCCGTCCACATACAGCTCCGCGCATACGCCCGCCGACTCGATCGTTCCGTCGGAATTCCGTCTTGTGATCCGGACCAACGCGGTTTTCATGTCCTCCGTCCATGATTCCGGCACTTCC
>CAYTHS010000123.1:0-6898 GCA_964437665.1 uncultured Oscillospiraceae bacterium | reverse complement strand
AAGGCAGGGTGGTTCGTCTCTCCGTCGGCAGCGCGGGCGGGGAAGTCGGAACCGAAGTGGATATTGCGATTTTGCTCTATGACTGCGAGCGTGTCGATTCCGTAGAGTTTGACCTGAATTACGATCCTGCCGCGCTGAGCGTGGTATCGGTTACGCCCGGGGATCTTTTCCCCGTGGAATACTGCTTTTCCAACGCGTCTGAACCCGGGGTAATCCATATTGCCTGTGCATGCGAGCTTGGTTTGGAAAATAGCGGTACGCTTCTGACCGTCCGGTTCCGAATCCTAAGCGAGGCGGGCAGCGCGCTGACGGTTACAAGCCATCTGACGGAGAAAGAAATCACATATATCGATAATGAATACAACCAGTACGCCGCCTATGTCGATCTGGAGAACGGGGGGGTGCGTGCCGGCGCAGATTCTGTGCCGGAGCCGTTGGTTACCCCGTGGACGCCCGCGTCGCCTACGCCGGAACCGTCTCCTACGCCGGCCCCGACCGAAGCGCTGGCTGTTGAAACGCTTGCGCCGCAGCAAGGGGTGGAAACGGAAGCGCCCGGCAGTTGGTCCGATATCGATCCGGTCGCTTACTATGTTGTTGGCGGGTTGGTCGGGCTGCTGGCAGTGTTAATTACAGTCGCAGTTGCAATTAAGAAAAAGAACCGTTCCGAAACCGGCGATAAGCCGAAAAAACCAAAGAAGAAATAAAGTGAAACGCGATCATTCAGGACAAACGAATTTCTGCTTTCGTCCGCTGTTTTTGCTGGCGTTGGCAGGATACGCGCTGTTTATGTTCTCCGGCTGTGGAGAATATGCTGCCGTTGCTTCTCCGTCTCCGTCTGCAGAGCCAACACAGGGAATCGAAAGTCCGACTCCTGTGCCGACCGACACGCCGGAACCGACGCCGTCTCCTACGCCAGAACCAAAAAATCGTTCGCAAACGTCCGGAAAAGTGATTGCAGAGGGTACGCCGAGCAGACCGTTCATCATGTCGATCGACAATGCCAACGGCGCGAAACCGCAGACGTCGCTGATGGAAGCGGACATCATCTATGAGTTTTTGGTCGAAGGCGCGATAACGCGGCTTCAGGCTGTGTTTAACGATACGTACCCGATCTATGCAGGACCGCTTCGTTCCACGCGGTATTACATCATCGATATGGTGCATGAGTGGGACTGCATGTATCTGCATGAAGGATATGTCCTGCTTGCGTCTCCGTACAGGCGGATTCCAAGCAGGCTGATTTCGCTGTATTTGCCCGGCGGCGATTTTCCAGGCTACGCCAAGAAATTTTACCGCAGCAAGAGTGCATACGACGATTATGAAACAGAAAACGGGTATCGCTTCCGACAGACAGAGACGGGGCGAGGCAGCGTACACGCGCTCTATACGCGTGTCGCCGCGCTGGTGGACCATTATTACGGAGACTATGTATCCAGGGAATGCAAGCGCTTCGATTTTCTCGAAAACGTGGCCTATGCGGACGGAGAGGCGTTTACGACCGTTTCGCTGCCCTATTCGAGCGATAACCCGGAGTGGATTCAGTTCACCTACGATCCGGCGACCAATCGTCTTAACCGCAGTGAAAACGGAGAGCCGTTTCTGACACGAACGCTGACAAACCATGGAGACGCGTACACCACCGAGCAAATGAACGTTCAGAACCTGATTGTGCAGTACTGCGATTACGGATCCGTGAAAGGCGACGACAAACATCGCCGAACCTGCGAACTGACCGGTTCCGGTAAATGCGATTATTTCATTAACGGCGTCCACGTCGGCGGCAGTTGGTCGCGTCCGACGGAGGAAGACTATACGTCCTATTTTCTTGACGACGGGTCGCTTGTGATCCTCGAACCGGGAAACACCTGGATTGCGGTACACCCGTCGGATATACCGGTGAATATTGAATAACGAAAAAAACAATTTAATAAAAAAAACATCCGGGCGTGCGGCGACTTCGTTCGCGTTTGTTCTTGCGCTAATCATTCCGCTTCTCTGCGGCTGTTCGATAGCGGGCGCCCGTGATGAAGCTGCGGCCCCGCTGGTTACTCCGCTGGACGAAAACCTTGTCGTTATCCAAGATGCACAAATGCCGGACGCGCTTTCCGGGGAGGACGATGCAGCGCCGGAAGAGAGCGACGCCGGCGCGATCCTGCAAACAAGCAATGCGGGAGAAGAAACGCCGGCGCCGAGCATATCTGCCACGACCGGCAGGATACTGCCGGAGGATGCGGTTTACAGGCCGGTGCTGATCGTGATCGATAATGCGGCGCAAAGCCGCCCGCAGACGGGGTTGATGCTTGCAGACGTCGTGTATGAAATCCCTCTTGACCGAACGGACCATGCAACCCGGTATCTTGCGGTTTTTTCAGACGAAATACCGCGGTGTGCAGGCCCTGTGCGCGACTCGCGCGCATATCTTGCCGACGTTGCCGCCGAATGGGGCGGACTGTATGTTTCCGCCGGGGACCCGGAGAACATTCCGGACGGTTATTCGATGCTGCAGGATGCCGGACTGGAGTTGTCCGTTAAAAATGAAGGCGACGCCGCTCCGTTTTTCTATACGGACAAAACGGTAACCGCAATTGAGGAGCACACGGTGTTTTTTAAGGCGCTGGAATATGCAGACGCGTATTATGACGATTCCGGTGCGGTACGTGCGGAACGGTTTTTGTTTGAAAGCAACGTATATTATGAGAAAGGGAAAGCTTTTGAAAGCGTAGGGATTCCGTTTACAAGTTCGGATGCCGAGCGTGTCGTATTTACATACGACGAAAACACGAACTTGATGACGCGCAGCGATAAAAACTCAAAAGATGTGCTTGGCGTCTCAAAGACGCTTACCCCCGCGGACAATGTGCTTGGGTATGAAAACGAACCGATTAGCGTGCAGAATCTAATCGTGCAGTATGTGCGCATTTCTTCTTTCGATACGACGTTTCGTACTATTGCCGTTACTGGCAGCGGGGATTGCGAATATTTCATTAACGGGCAGCACGTGATTGGAACCTGGAGCCGTCCGACGATTGACGACACGACGACGTACCAACTTTACGACGGGACGATCATACGTCTTGAACCCGGCAACACCTGGATCGAGATGATGCCCGTTTCGCATAAAATCAGCGTCCGCTGACGGGATTTTATGCAACGGTATAAAGACGGGATTGTTTCAACATTCTTGCTTATGAACAGCAGAGAGCACTCGAACCGTCCGAAATGGGCGAGGGTGTCTCTCCGGATGAACCGGCACAGCCGGAATATGCGGGTTAAGGGTTACGGCCCTTAACAATCCCAGGGGCTTTTTTGACAAACTGAACAGCGGAGATTCCTCCGCTGTTTTGCATAAATCCGGATGTTATTCCGAGCCGTCCGTGCCGTCCGGCTGGGGCGGCTCGGGTAAAGGCGGGATTCGCATGTCCGGCAGACGGCTGCGATCGACGCTCAGCAGCCAGCAATACATTCCGCCGAGCATCGTGACCGCCAGAATACGGTACTGGAAATGCGCGTGCATAATCATCGGCTGTGTTGCGACAAGCGTCCAGAGAATCGGCAGCATTGCGACGGCAAGCATGACGAGCCCGCGCAGATACGACTTTTTATCGGTGCGCAGTACGATCATCACGATGACTGCTGACAGCACTACGACCGCAAAAATTGCGAGCATCGGCCAGTCGAAAAGATGCTTAAACGCCGATATGATGGCCGCGGGCTTGTTGTATCGAAACAGATATTCCGATGCTTTTACAATTCCGACGCGTTCGGTAGTAGCACTCCAGGCGGAAGCGAACGCGTTCTGATCGGTGAAGATCGTCGTGATCGCCAGTTTCACGATCCACATGCTTGCATAAGCGGCAAACCAGACGGCGAGCGCTTTGAGCGAAAGCATAAGCATTTTCTTTGCAGGGATGGGTTCTTTGGCGCAGGCAAGGCAGATCAGCCATCCGAGCAGCGGAAGACCCAGCGTGAGCAGCGGAGCGGTGTAAAAGTCGAAAAACTGCGTCGCCATACCAAGAATCATAAAACCCATCATGGCGCTTTCCGGCCTTTTGATCCACTTTGGGACGAACAGCATGCCGATAAACGCGATTACGAAGCAGACGCTGTATTGAAACAGCGCGCTTGCCACGACCGGATTGACGAAAAGAATTCCGGCGGTGAAGAGCATCGGAGGCCAGGCCGAGCGGGTCTGGAAAGCGAGCATGACCGAAACCGCGCCCATGAGCAGGAAAAACACCCACATGATCAGCGTACGCATCGTACCATAATCCATTACGGAGAGCAGCGCACGCACATATATCCGGAAACCATGCCAGTAGCGCACGTAAAACACGTCCGCCGGCTCGTTGTTTGCCACCGTGTCGCGCGCGTCTTTCAGCGTAAAATCATCTTCAAGCGGATAAGCGTTTTTCAGCACGCTGTCGGGGGAGTCCTTTACATTCATATAAGTGGACAGGGAAAGGATGATGACTTCCGTCCAGTCGTCAAGCGAATAGGAACCCCATTTTTGGCGCAGAATATGATGATTCTGATATTCCGGCGCAAGCTCATCAATTGAGATCAGGTAGTTTTTCTCAATTTTGTCCTGCGGACAGAGACCGCTCAGAAACAACATTCCTACGCCGAGCATGACGAGCAATACGTATACGATCAGATATTTCAGAAATTTCGGGAACCGTTTTTGCATGGCCGAGTTCTCCTTCTTGACGAATTGTTGTGCCGGATGAAAAGCGAATCCTATTCTTCCGGCGAGCTGTCGTGGTAAACGGGATCGTCCACGGACGGTACCTGTTCGGAGTATCCCCACATCAGCATATCGGGAATGCTTCTCTGTCCGGTCCGCGATTTTGGCTCGCCGGGATGCCGGTTGAGATGCTCGCCCATAAATACCATGGCGGTGGAGTTGCCGCCGTCGAGGTTGTACGCCTGCTTGCAGCCGTAGAGGTAAAACATATGCATAAGCGTGTTGACCGAAACGCCGCGGCTGTAGGTTGACATACGCCCGTCGACGGTAATGACCACGAAGTGTCCCGGTTCCACCATCCCGATGCCCGTGCGCGGGTTGACTGCGCCGAGCATGGTGCGCTTGGCGTCGATGTTGAGCACGCCGTCGCGGATTAGTGTCGGGCCAAAGGAAAACGTGTTGAGCACGCCGTCGGAAAGCAGCTTTTCATAGGCGGTTTCGCCGGGAGAAAAAATCCGAAGGGACATATCGGGGTACAGCGCGGCGGTGTCCGCGCCGGTGAGGTTGTTGTAGAGTATGCCGTCGCGCATGATGATACCCTTGATTTCCGGCTCGGCGACGTCGAGATTGTCGCCCGTTATGGCGAGGACTGCGTTATATCTGCGCGCCATATAGGTTGGCGCCTCTACACGCAGCTTCACGTCGGTATCCACGCCGCGTACGCCCGGGCGAAACGCGTCCTCGTTGCGCATGCGGATTTGCGCAACGCAGTAACACACGGGCTGGTCGCCGATGTTGGTTGTGTGGATACGGTCGATGATGATCGATAGATTGTCGGTCCTATATTCCCAATGCTCGGTATCCCAATCCTGCACGATAACTTCCTCAGGGTCGGAGGCGCTGCGGAAGTATTCATCCCAGGATGTGTTTTGCGTTATTGCAACGGCGCTGTCGATCTCTGCGGCGCTCAGCGAGGAAAGATACGGCAACTCCGGACCGTTCAGGCGCGACGGGTTCAACCCGTAGAAAAAATCGTTGGACTGCCGGAGGGATTCCAGCCCGGGAGAACAATACGCCAGCCCGTATTCCGCAATGCTGTAGGTCGGGTCGCCCACATCCAGATCATAGCGGTATTCTTCGGAGAACGATTGATACAGCGCGGTCTCCGCTTCCAGCGCCGTTTTGCCGGAAAACGAGGCAAGCGCGGCGCTGCGGTCAATCGTGAAATCCCGGTCGCCATAGAGATGCAGAAATACCCGGAGCGTCTGCCAGACGCCGTATTTTTCGGCAGATTCCGTGTCAAACCGCGCGGCGGCGGCCTTTTTAGCGGCAAGCAGGGTTTGCTCCGCGGTCAGCATATGCGCCGCGTGGCCGTATTCGCCATCGAGGTCGTGGGATACGATGACGGCCGGCTGGTAGTGCCGTATGGTTTGGACCAAAAACAACAGAACCTCGTCGGCGTTCCAGCATGCCTCCATGGCCTCGAGCTTTTCGGAATATTTGTCCGGGAAACCGCCAAAAACCGGTTCCTGATAGATTCCCATTTCGCGCAGTGCCGCGACCGCTTCTTCACGTTGTGTTTCGTCCGCGCTCGTCATGTAGACTACCACGACCGAATACCCCAATTCCGTTGCATAGTAAGGGAGCACGCCGCCGAGATAGAGGTATTCGTCTCCGGGATGCGCGACGACGAGCATCAAATCCACGCCGGCCTGTTCATACGAAACGGACGACTTTGCCGAAGCGGCGCCCGGCACGGTAAGCAACAGGAAAAGAGCAAGAAGCAGAGCGGCAAGTTTCTTCATGAAAGTCCTCTTTTGTAATAGATCGATATCAAAAAAACGGGTTTGAAGCCGAATTTTTCTCATTATATCATCTAACGGCGCGGGGGTGCAGTATTTCACCGAATATTCTTGGCGGTGCGGTGCGTGGTAAAAACGGCAGGCGGGAACGGACGGGAGAAGCAAGCTATTCTTAAGGTGCAGTTTGACTTAATCTGTATGTGGAAGCAATATTTGCAGCAGAAGCTGCGGATAACTTTTAAAGGCAAAACCCTTTTTAGGAAAAAGAAAAACAGGGGTGCAGATGTTCTGTGCTTATTTAGGAGTCATTTTCAACATGGCAAACAGCAGAGAATTTGATATTATTATAAGTAGGGGGTGTTTCTAAAGTCTGAAAGATGCAGTTATGCTGGATCGGCTTGCAGATTGAGAC
>CAYTHS010000122.1:0-6922 GCA_964437665.1 uncultured Oscillospiraceae bacterium | reverse complement strand
TTCGTCTCAATCTGCAAGCCGGTCCAGCAAAACTGCATCTTCTAGACTTTAGAAACACACCCTAGCCCGGGAAATCCGCCGCTTCCGTTCGCAGAATCATACAGAGAATGCGCGCTGCACATCAAATGTGATATGATCTTTGCAGTGCCATCGAAAGGAACACCAAAATGCAGCGAAAAATCATTCTCGTAATCGACGGACAGGGAGGTCGTATCGGTCGCCAGATCATCGAGGGAATTAAGACGCGCGTCCCGGATGCGGACATCGTCGCCGTCGGCACCAACAGCATCGCAACCAGCACCATGATGAAAGCCGGCGCGGACCGCGGCGGCACGGGCGAAAACGCCGTGATCGTCAACTGCCGGAGCGCAAGCCTCATCATCGGGCCGCTCGGCATCGCAATTGCGGACTCCCTGATGGGTGAAATCTCGCCCGCAATAGCCGCCGCGGTCGGTCAAAGCCCCGCCGTACGGCTCCTTATCCCCATGAACCTATGCGCGAGCATAATCGTCGGCACCGCGAGTCTGTCGATTCGGGAACTGATGGCCCGGACGATCGACGAAGCGGAAAAGTTCTGCGCGCAGCAAGATTCGTACGCGCTCGAACAATAGCCCTTGCGCTTCGAGTCATTATCCAGCGTTTTTGCGGTTCAAAAAACATACGCGCGGCGAGAGATGTTTATCCGCCTGCCAAAAAACTGTATTATGCGGAACCGCTTTCTTTCCGGGTTTTGACACGGGTCGTCCTGTAAACAATTTGCGCCGCTCACGCATGCTTTTACAATACCGTTCGTCGCCGGCTTGACAGAAACGCCTCATTTTCGTAAAATAACGGCAGCGCCCGCCACGAAGGCAGGCATCTGAACGAGTCCCGATTTTTAAAACAATACAGCCACGAAGGCTTACGATCCGCAGCAGCCGGATTACGCCCTCGCGGCTGATTTTTTGTATTTTGAAAGGAAGTGTCTTCTAGTATGGTTCTGTCTATGTCCAAAACCAAGCGGCTCGTGCTCGCCGCGCTCTGTCTCGCCCTCGGCGTGGTGCTGCCGATTGCCTTTCATTCCGTTGCCAATGCGGGCAGCATCTTTCTGCCTATGCACATCCCGGTGCTGCTCTGCGGTATCATCTGCGGCTGGCCGTACGGCCTTGCCTGCGGCGTACTCGCGCCGATCCTTTCCAGCCTGATCACCGGCATGCCGCCCATGGCGTATGTGCCGAGCATGGTCTGCGAGCTCGCCGTGTACGGCCTGGCGACAGGTCTGATCAAGCAGTTCGTCAAAACCGGAAAACCTGTGCTGGATATTTATATCGCACTGATTTCCGCCATGCTGCTCGGCAGGATCACATTCGGCGTGCTCAACGCGCTGATCTTCCGCGCGGGGGAATATTCGCTCGCCGTCTGGACGACCGCCGCGTTTGTTACCGCGCTTCCGGGTATCATTATCCAGCTCATTGTCATCCCCATTCTGGTGCTTGCGCTGCAAAAAGCAAAGATTGTGGAAGCATAACGGCAAAAAAAATCTCGTTCAGTGTACAGAGCGCCCGCCTGACCCGGCGGGCGCTCTGCAGGTTAAAAAAACTCCGGGGGACACTGGGTGCGGGAACACCTGATACTTGCATCACGGGAGCCGGTTCATCCGGCGCGTCAAGCCGCGGGTACGCGCGGCGTTTCGTCAAGGCTCAAGCAAATCGGCGTTTGGGAACACGGGTTCGTTCGCCAGCGCTTTGTTCTGCTCCCGCAGGAACGCGCCGTGCTGTTCGCGATTTTCTGTAATAAATTCAAACGTCAGGTACTCCGGCGAAATACGATCGATCAGCCCCCGCACGCCCGGGCAGGTGAAAGGCCGGTGCAGGTCGGTCCGAAGCGCATGTTCAAGCATCTGCCATTCACGCTCTTCGTAAGTCGTCTTCAACGCAGGCGGGTTTTGCCGCACGGCGCGGCAGTATTCGCCGGTGATCGACTGATGAAGATGCACTCCGCGGATTTGGCCGCAGAGCGTGCCGTGCGCATCCAGCATGGCGTGAATGTACGCCAGTCCTTCCCGCTGCGTACGGATTGTCTCGTTCATGTGGAGCAAATGCCCCGTGTCGAGCATGAAGCCTTTGTTTTTATACGCAACGTCCGCAAGCAGTCTGCGCGTTATCGCGGGTTCGTCGAACGTCAGGCCAGGCTGCCAGAGGTTTTCCAACAGGAGTGCCGGGCGATAGCGCGCGCCGGAAAACAGTTCGTTCAGCAATTCGCAGCTTGCGTCAATAACCTCTTTATTCGTATGACGGTACCGCCCGGTGAACGACTCCTCGATGCTTGCGTCCGAAACATGAAACACGACGTATTCCGCGCGATAGCGCTCGGCGGCGGTCAAATCCGCACGAAACCGCGTCAGCAACGCGCTTTTGTCCGTTCCCCCGTAATAGCGCTCGCATGCTTCAAGCGTGCCGAACTCTTTCATCAGCGCCGCTTCGTCTCCCCGCCAGAAGTCGAGCCAGTACGGGAAATAGCTCATGTGGACGCCGATCACCCGCTCTTCAGGCACAATGCACCGTTCATCCTCTTCACACACGAGCAGTTCCACGCCGTCAAACCCGCGCATAAAGGCGGCCAGCGCGTCTCTGGACCGAAACCGGTCCAGATCGCATGCGCTGGTCGTAAGATTAAACAGCGTTTTCAAACGCTTTCAGCCCCTTCAAAAACAGACTGTCCGTCCCCTGTCTCTCCAAAGCGTTCGTAGGAGACAAAACCGGGGACCTTCGCCCAGCCCGCTTCGTCGATCACGACCCGAAAGCCGCCGCAGTTAAGCACGTACCAATCGAAATACGGAACTCCGGCGTGCGCAAAACGGTCCATTACAGCCATGATCACGCCGCCGTGGACGGCAACGCCCGCTTGCTTCAGCCGCCGCGAAACCGCGTCCCGCACTACGTAATCAAACGCTTTTGCCGCGCGTTTTGCAAAAACGGGAATGCTTTCGCCGTTTGGGCAGACGTCCAGACAGTCGCCTTCGACCCACGCACGGTAATCGGAATCGTTTTTCATGTCCTCCGCCGTGCGCCCTTCAAAATCGCCGAAATCCATTTCGCTCAGGCCGTCCACAACGATCTGCTCCGCATTCGGAAAGCAGATCTCCGCCGTCTGCCGCGCACGCAGAAGCGGACTGACATAGACGTATTCCATCTGCGGATACGCCCTTGCGGCACGCGCCTCTGCGATCCCTTCTTTGCAGAGGGGATCGTTCGTTTTCCCGTTATACCGTTTTTGCAGATTTGCGGCGGTTTTACCATGCCGCAGTAAAATCAGTTCCATATGTTTTCTTCACTCCTTGATCACCGTCGGGATTCCGCAAACAAGCCGTACGACGCGTTCAGCACGCTGAGCGAGCCGGATGCAGAGCCTGCCCGTGGCTTCCCGTGCTTCGCGCTCTTTGCGGTCCATCGGAACGACGCCGCTGCCGACTTCGCTGCAAACGACGACTTCCTTATCGAGCAGCGCTTCCAGCATCCGCGGCGCCAACTCTGGTGCGCGAAAAACGATGTTTTGCAGATTATACACTACTTTGCGCCCGTCCAGCTCCCCGTTTGCAATATCCGCGTCGGAATATCCCAAAGATTTTACATAATCGAGTTTTCCCGAAGACGCTCCGCCGATCACCAATATCACAGTGCCACCGCCTTTTGTACAAGAACCATCCCCGCAAGCATCGCCAGTTCCACAATTTGAATCAAAAATCCCGCCAAATCGCCGCTCATTCCCCCAAACTGTTTTTTCCCCATGCGAAACACAAGAAACGCACAAAGCGCGACGGCAGCCGTCATGACCGCGCCCGCAGCGGGAAAAAGTGCAACCGCCGCCGCAGCGGCAGTCAGGAGCCAAACGCTCAGCGCGACGGCCGCCACCTTATGCCTTGCCGCGCCGCGCAGCGCATGCAGCAACCCCGTACCATCCAAATCGGCACAAATGCTCGTCAGCGCGCCGGCCGCACGGCTCATCACGGGAAGCAGACAGACGGCAAAAATGGCGCGCGGCGTGATGGCAAGCTCGGTAAACAGCGCGAACCCGGCTAAAAAATAACAGATCACCGCAATCACAGCAAACGCGCCGGTATGCGGGTCCTTCAGAATCTCCCGTTTCCTCTCCGGAGCCGCGCAGCTTGCCAGCGCGTCCGCCGTGTCGCAAAACCCGTCCATATGAATCCCGCCCGAGATCAGTACCGGCAAAAGCGTCATACCGGCGGCGAACAGCGGCTTGCCGAACGAAAGCGCGCCGCTGAACCAGGTCCAGAACCAAAGCACAAGGCCGATCAGGCAGCCTACCAGCGGAAGCGAGGCGAGCGCATAGCGCATGTTTTCAGGTTTCCACTCCACCCGCGGCACGGGCACGCGTGAAAACATGGAAAACGCAAGGGCGACGGAACGAAGCAGTTTCAAGGCAGTTCTCCTTTCAAAAGCAGCGGAATCCCGCATACGAGTTCACATACACACTCGAAACGCGCGGCAAGCGTGCGGTTCAGCCGTCCGAGTACGTCCACATACCGCATGGTGCTTTCCGAATATCCCCCGCCGTCGCTTCCGACGTCGTTGGTCACGACAATCAGTGCGTCGCACTTGCGCTCCAGAGCGGCAATTCCGGAAATCACCGGTTCGTACGCGTCATGTATCCCGCCCCGCTCGTCGAACATCTCGTTTGCAGCGAGATTGCACATGCACTCCAAAAGCACCGTTCCACCGCCGCAAAGATGCGCGCCGGCAATGTCGATTTCCCGCTCGAGCGTAATAAATCCCTTCCCTTTCCGGATCGCTTTATGCCGTCCGACCTTCTCGCGGTCCTCCCTGCCGAACACCCGCATCGTCGCAAGGTACGTATGCGGCGCGGGCAGCCGCAGCGCGAGCGTCTCGGCAAAGGTGCTCTTACCCGCGCCCGACCCGCCGGTGATCAAAATCCTCGCTGCCAACCGCTTCACATCCCAATATCCGAAAACGTCATAAGTTCGTTATAGACGGCAAGCGCCATATCGAGCAGCGGCAGAAGCGCAACCGCGCCCGTGCCTTCACCGAGGCGCATGCCCGCGTGCAGGATGGGCAGCAGCTTCAGTTCGTCGAGTACCGGCTTGGCCGCCAGTTCCGCCGAAGCGTGACTCGGCAGCATGCATCGCACGGCGTGCGGGCAGAGCCGCACGGCGCAGAGCGCCGCAACAGCGCTGATAAATCCGTCGATGATTACAGGCACGCGATAGAGCGCGCCGCCGAGAAATACACCGCAAAGCCCCGCGATATCGTACCCGCCAAGCTTGCTCAATACATCCAGCGCGTCCGCGGGATCGGGCCTGTTGATTTCAATCGCACGGCGGACCGCGGAAACCTTGCGCGTCAGTCCGTCGTCTCCGAGCCCGGCTCCGCGCCCAACCGTTTCCGCAGGGTCACGCGCCGTCAGCACGGCGGTAATCGCGCTGGAGGTCGTCGTGTTGCCGATACCCATTTCCCCCGTTGCGATGATCTGATATCCCGCCTCGACACAGTTTTTCACCAGCGCGGCGCCGGCTGCAATCGCCTGCTCCGCCTGCGCGCGCGTCATCGCAGGCCCTGCCGTCATGTCCGCCGTTCCGGCGGCAATCCGCCGGTTCAGCATGCCGGGCGCATCGACAGCGCGAAACATCCCCATATCCACCGGGATTACGTCCGCATGCGCCAGTTTTGCCATAATACATACCGAAGAACGTTTCCGTGCTATAAAATCCGCCATCACGGCCGTAATTTCCGGCGGCGTGGAGGCGACGCCGCGGCGGACCACGCCGTTGTCCGCGCAAAGAACCAGCACCGCACGTTTGCCGATCTGCGGCGCAGGGGTACTCTGTATCCCCGCGATTTTAATCACGAGTTCTTCCAGTCTGCCGAGACTGCCTACAGGCTTGGCGATACCTGCCCAGCGAGTCCTCGCCTCATCGGTCGCGGCAGCGTCCTGCGCGGGGACCTGCCGGTTCAGTTCAAAAAAATCCATTTAGCGCTCCTTTTGCCATTGCCGCAACATCCGCCGCATCCATTCGGAAACGTCCATGCCGTAGGCCTGATTCAGATAATCTGCGGAAAATACCGTATCTGCCACACCCTGTGCGATCGTTTTGCCGCGATCAAGCAGCAGCGCGTGCGTTCCATAAGCCTTTGCGAGGCTCAAATCGTGCACCACGGACACCACCGCGCGCCCCGGCTCCTTCAGCCATGCGCCGATCAGCTCGAAAACCTGCTTTTGGTACACGAGGTCAAGGTGATTCGTCGGCTCGTCGAGAATCAGCACGCGCGGGTCCTGCGCAAATATCTGTGCAAGAAACGCCCGCTGGAGTTCGCCGCCGGAAAGCGTAAGTACGGAATGATGCTCCAGTTTCTCCATTCCGGTAAGCGCCAGCGCGCGGCGCGTCAGCCTTTCGTCCTCATCCGCCCTGCTTCCGAACACGCCCTGCGAATAGGCGTAACGTCCCAGTCGTACCACCGAACCAACGGTAAACGCATACCCCACAAAATGCGTCTGTGAAAGCACCCCGATGTTTCTTGCCAATTCCTGCGGGCGCATACGCTTCACGTCTTTTCCGTCGAAAAGAATTTCGCCGGTATACGGCACGCCCTGTGAAACCGCGTTGACCAGCGTACTTTTCCCTGCTCCGTTGGGGCCCACGAGCATAAGCCACTGCCCTTCTTCCAGCGAAAAACCCGCCTGATCGAGGATGGTCAGTTCGCCGCAGCGTACGCTTAGGTTTTTTGCTTCAAGCAGGCTCATGCGCGCACCCTCCTCGCACGGTAAAAGATTATCACAAACAGTACCGCTCCTACAAACGACGTGACAACGCCGATGGGAAGTTCCAGAGGGCTGAGAATCACCCTCGCCGCGAGGTCGGCGAGCATCAGGAAAACCGCTCCGCCGAACAGCGATGCGGGCAGCA
>CAYTHS010000121.1:0-6933 GCA_964437665.1 uncultured Oscillospiraceae bacterium | reverse complement strand
CAATCTACGAAATCAATCCTTCTCAACGGGACGATCCCGCCTCGATTCTGGAACAAATACCCATCGTCAAACTGCCTTTTGATGAAGTGCCGGGCACTTTTTTAAAGTTCATCCTGGCCCATACGCCGGAACACCTGGACAAATTGATCGATAATCTTGATCTGCCCCGCATCTGCGGGGGGCTTTCGTCATTTAAGTCGTCGGACGTTTATATTGAGTTCGTTGCCGCTGGCGTGAGCAAAGGAAAAGCGCTTTCCGACGTGCGGAAACGCTGTAAAGACGCGAAAAAAATCCTCGCTATCGGCGATTACGAGAACGATCTGGAGATGATTTCTCGCGCGGATGTCGGCGGCGCGCCGTCCAACGCCATTGCGCCCGTGCGGCGTGCGGCAAACGTCGTAGTCCCCGTCGACAACAATCACGGGGCCATCGCCCGGTTTCTTGAAACCGTTTTATAGAAGAACCGCGTTTCTGTCTATAACAATCAAGACGGCTTTTCATGCAGTAACCGCTTCTCCTCCCCGTATTCGGACTCATGGACGTCAAAACGGTCAGAAACCGTTCCTTCTGCGCTGCCGGAATAGTCGAATCAGGCAGAGCGGCCAAAGCGATTCCACAGATAAACCAGACAGACAAAACCGCCGCAAAAACGGCGGTTCTGTCTGTCAAAAAAGTCTCTGGGATTGTTAAGGATCACAACCCATAACCCATATATTTCGGCTGTGCCGGTTCATCCGGCGCGGTACGATCGCCCGTTTCGGGCAGCTTTGCATATCGCCGCTTCTCAGTCGCGGTACTTCCGCTTGCGCGCACGTGCGCTGCGACGTTTGCGTTCATAGCGCCGTTTACGTTCGGTAACGACAAACACCACGATCAGCGCGGCGAGCAAAACGATCAGAAGGATGAATACCCACGTCAGCACGTCCTGCGCGCCCCAGTCCTTACGGCCTTTTGAAATCAGCGGAGTGGCGTCCGGAGCTTCGGTAACGACCGCCGTTTCTTCCGGCTGAAGCGACTCCATCTCCAGCATCTCGTCGACTGCGAAATCCGCAGTCAGCGTCGCGGTGCAGATCACTTCGTTTCCAATGCTGTATTCCACGCTGCCCATGCTCTGTCCCGCGATAATAGGCGCCTTTATCTCGGTCGTCAGCACCACGTTTGCAGTGATGGAGGCGGCGTTGGTTTTATAAAACTCGATCCTGTCGGCCAGCGCGCGAATCATGACGCTGTCCAAACCGGCGCTCATGGTAAGCTGTCCGTCCACCAGATCGTCCGCGTCTGCGCCCACAACGCCGGAAGCAAATGATTTTTGGAGTCCGAGCTGCGCGCCCGTCACCGTTTGGTATTCATTTTCAAACACATAATCGAAGATGCTGGCGGCGTTCACAAAACGCGCGAGATTGGCTGTTTCCTTATCGTTGTTGTATAAATCGGTCTTGTCGCCAAACAGCGCGACGATCACGCGCGCGCCGTCCTTTTCCGCGGCGGCAACCAGACATTTACCCGCTTTATCGGTATCTCCCGTTTTAATACCGACCGCGTACTGGTAGACGGTGTTCAGCGGATCACCCTCCACCGGAACCAGCAGCCGGTCGGTGTTCGTCAGTTCAAGCGGCGTGGTACGCACGTCGTTTGCAGGCACGGTATACTGTTTGGTTTCGACAATATCGCAGAAATCTTCATCCTGCAGCGCGTAGGACGCCAGCTTCGCCATGTCCCTTGCGGTCGTGTAATGGTCGTCGCTATGCACGCCGTGCGGGTTTGTGTAATGCGTGCCCGCCATGCCCAATTCGGCCGCTTTGTTGTTCATCAGCGTAACAAACGCATCGACCGATCCCGCTACGTGCTTTGCGATCGCCTCGCCTGCGTCATTGCCGGAAACAAGCATCAAACCGTAAATCAGATCCCGCAACGTAAGCGTTTCGCCCGGCTGCAGCCCCATAAGCGAAGAGTAACTCGTAAATTTTATAGTCGTGCCAAGAACTTCCTCGCCAACCATGAACTCGTCGTCCAGATTTCCATACTCCAGCGCAACCAGGCAAGTCATAATCTTGGTCGTACTGGCGGGATAAACCTTCTCGTCCGCCGCGCGTTCGTAGAACACCACACTCGGATTATCGCCGTCCGTCACGATCATATTCGGCGTCGGGATCGTCTCGTAATCATAATCCGCCAGTGCAGCCGCGGGCGCGAACAGCGCAGGCAGCAACGCCAGGACCAGCAGAACGCTAAGGAATTTTTTCATTCCTGTCCCCCATATCTAATGATCATCTTTTTATCATCGTTTTGCAGTATAGCAAATCAGGCAGTGCTTTGGTAGAGGTTTTCAGCTTTTGTGATTGATTGTTAACATTCGTAGGGATATACTGTCAACAGACATAATCCAGAGTGCCGTCGGTCGGTTTGCAGCCGAATATCCATCCGGAAGCCGTCCGCCCTGCACGTATTTATGAAAGGAGAGGCCACTGCAATGAAGCGATTCCGCTGCCCGGTCTGCGGGTACGAGTACGCAGGAGAAGCACCTCCGGAATTCTGCGCCGCATGCCGCGCCCCCGGAGAATCGTTCGTCGGGATCAAACCCGCGCGCAAGCCTTACCCCGCGGAATACATCGCCGGCATAACGGCGGGAATCGACGCGGACATGCTCTGCGAACTGCGGCGGGCCTTCGCCAGCGAAAGCATGCGCGCCGGCGTATACCTTGCCATGGCGCGCGCGGCCGACCGCGAAGGATATCCGGAGATTTCGGAAGCCCTGCGCCGTTATGCATCCGGGAAAGCCAACCATGCCGCACGCTTTGCTGAAATGCTCGGCGACGACGTCTCCGTATCGGCAGAACAGAATCTTGAACGATGCGCGGCGGCGGAGCGCGGCGCATGCGCGGAGAAAACCCGTCTTGCCATGCGTGCCAAAGAATTGAATCTGGACGCAGTCCACGACGCGCTGCACGAAATGGCGCGGGACGACGCGCAGCACGCAGGAGGGATGGAAGGCCTGCTCAAGCGGTTTTTCCCGTCGTAATCAGCTGTTACAGTTTTAGACGAATAACCAGATTTGGAGGAATATGTATGAACGAATTAAATACCTATTTGGACCACACGCTGCTCAAAGCGGACGCAACCCCAAAAGACATTCTCCGCGTAGTGGAGGAAGCCAAGCATTATCATACCGCGAGCGTCTGCGTGAATTCCAGCTATGCCGCTCTCGTCGCCGAAAACCTGAAAGCCAGCGGCGTAAAGACCTGCGTCGTCGTCGGCTTCCCGCTTGGCGCAATGTCCTCCGCTGCAAAAGCGCTGGAAGCCGCGCTGGCCGTACGCGACGGCGCAGAAGAAATCGATATGGTTATGAATATCGGACTGGCAAAAGCCGGTGAATGGAATGCGGTGCAGGCGGACGTCTCGGCCGTCGTCACGGCGGCGCGGCCCGCAATTGTCAAGGTCATTCTGGAAACATGCCTTTTGACCGACGATGAAAAAATTAAAGCCTGTCTCGCGGCAAAGGCCGCCGGCGCCGCATTTGTTAAAACATCAACAGGCTTTTCCACCGGCGGCGCAACCACCGCCGACATAGCGCTCATGCGCAAAACCGTCGGGCCCGAAATGGGCGTCAAGGCCAGCGGCGGCGTGCGTTCGCGCGAGCAGGCGGAAGCCATGATCGCCGCGGGAGCAACGCGGATCGGATGCAGTTCCACGAAAAAAATCATGGGGTGACCGGCCGGCGGGTGTTCCCAAATTGCAGAAAGGGCGGAATGAGCGGGTTTAACCGTGTTAAGGAGCGCAGGACGTTGCCGTTTCAAGGATCTTTGCAGCGATGAAGCGGCGGATCAGGTTCCGCGGCCGCCCCGTTATGTTTTAGAAACGTGCACGAAGGCTGCTGCGCCCGCATTTCGAGTGCAAAAACACGCCGTTTTACGGTTTTCAAGAAACGCCGGAACGTCCCGGCGTTTCGTTTTTTTTGCCGGCTGTCCCCCACCGGGATGCATATGTTCTTGCAGGATTAACAATTTATCCATAAATTCTTCACAATAATCCGAATCTTTCACCCCCCTTGACTATGGTACACTATAGCTGCATTTGAATGGTTAACCTGCCGTTTTTATGTGCAGCATATCGGCCGTTGCTCGAAAGTTTCCGCCGATTTTTAAGCAAGGAGCGTGAAGAATATGGATAATAATGGCGACTCGTACGGATACCCGCCTTACGAAGAAGACCAAAACACGGCTGGTTCGGATCCGTATGCGCCGCGTTCTTACCGCGACGATCCCGCAGGACATGGTAACGCCCCTTATCCCTATGGGCAGGAACCTTCCCCCTATGGGCAGGAACCTTCCCCCTATGGGCAGAAACCTTCCCCCTACGGGCAGGAGCCTTCTCCTCACGGACAGGACGGCGGTTATCCCTCCGGTGGTGCGGATTATTCGGAAGCGCACGATTATTCGTCGCGCTATCCCCGGACTTCCTACGGCGAACAGGGCGGCTACCCTCCCCGCGCCGCAAACCCCTACGAGCAAAACGCCGGAAGTGCTTCCGGCGTACACGAGTCCGATGCTTACGATACGCGCGGCGATTCATACGGTCACCCCGCTTCGCGCTATCCGGAGCGGGACGACCCGTACGCTTCCCGAAGAACAACGATCCCCCGCGGCAGAGAAGACTATGCGCGGCGCGGCGATACCGGACGGTATTCCGCACCGGACGAAGACCTCGGTTTTGACCGGCAGGATTCTTACGAGCGTCCGTCCCGCTCCCCGCACGGCAGGAAAAAGCGCAGTAAGCTCTCAAAGTTCATGCATGCGCTTGGTCTCTATCTAGCGCAACTCCCCAGCAAAACACTGGTCATCTTCGGCGGTTCGTTTGCCATGATTCTGGTTGTCATCATTCTTCTCGCGGTCCTCCTGCCGAACAATTCGCGCACGGAAACGTCCGACGACGGCCAGCTAGCAATTTCGGACATCACGCCGACGCCTTCCATCGCGCCGACCGACACGCCCGCGCCGACCGAAGACGCGACGCCGTCGCCCGAGCCCGCCGTGCTGGAAGAACCGATCTCCAAAGCAGGCACCATCAGCGACGTCATCCCGGACATTCAGATGCGGCTTGTTGAATTAGGCTACATGGAAGAACCCGAAGACGGGTTCACAAATAAATACGGGCCGTTGACGAAGACGGCGATCCGCCTCTTCCAGATGAAGAATTTTTCGGACTATAACGCATGGGACGGTATCATCGGCAACGATACGTATTCACTGCTTATGAGCGACGACGCAAAATCATATTATCTGCAGCGCGGCGACGGCGACGACCGCACCAAAATAATTACGAAACTTGTGGACGACGTGACGGCGCTGCAGCAGCGGCTGATCGAACTTGGCTATCTTGCCGCCGGAAGCGACACGGGCCTGTACGGAAACACCACGGTCCTCGCGGTTCAGAAGTTCCAGGAATATCACGGACTGGACCCGATCGACGGCATCGCGGGGCAGGAAACGCTTGCTTTGATCAACAGTTCGGAAGCGATGGATGCCGTAACCGGTGAAGCAAACAACAAAACTAAGCTGAACACTACGCCCGACGCATCCGCTTCGGCTGAAACGACGGAAACAACCCCTGCCCCATAACACGATTCAGCGAGCATCAAAGGGCGCCTCTTGTGAGGCGTCCTTTGTTCGTAATAACCCTGCAATTACTCCGGCCTGCGTCCTTTCCGTCGTTTTTAGCCGCACGACGTTTCGATGTGTTCTCCGCGCTGTCAAAACACCAAAAAAGTCGCAGCATACGTTTCGGGCGGGCCTGCCGGCAACATGGATTCATGCCGAACCCCGTGCGGTCCGGCTAAAGAAGCTTTTTCTTCTTAAAAAACAGCAGCCCGCCAATTACGACGGCAATGCTGAGCACGATTACACCGATATACCCATAGCGCCACCCAAGTTCCGGCATAAACTTGAAATTCATACCATACCAGCCGACAATCAGCGTCAGCGGCAGGAAAATCGTCGTGACGACCGTAAAAACTTTCATAATGCGGTTGGCGCTGTAATCGAGCGCCGCCATATACGCTTCGCGCACCTGCACCAGGCTATCGCGCAGAAGTTGCGTATTGTTTGAAAGCCGGACGACCTTATCACGCATCGTGCGGAATAACCGCGTATGGTCATCCGAGAACAAACCGGCGTCGTTTCCGGCCATCGTTTCCAGCAGATCGATCAGTTGTTCGTAATAGTGGCGGACAACCAGGAGCTTTCTCCGCATTGCAAGGACTTCACCGTTGAACGCTTTCCCGGTCGTCCCGTTTTCGATCTGCTCCTCCATTTTGCCGATCCTGTTATCATAAGATTCCAGTACGCCGTTGTCCTGATAGACCAAACGTTCAAAAAAAGCACAAATTACGTGTTCGATCGATATGTTTTTCAGGCTGAGACGATGCATCGCTTCTTCAAACGCAAGCGCGGTGCTGCCGTCGGTATCCGTAACCGAAATCAGCAGAAGCAGATTTCGTTTGATAAACAGCCCGATCTTATCTTTTGGCCCGTACACTTTGGAAACGCTGCGGATAGAAAGCAGGCTGAAAAGGTATCCGTCCGCCGTTTCGATGACGGAACGCAGATGCGGCTCGGCTTTTTCGCAGACTTCCAGCCAATACTCCGGCATGCCGATTTTTTCCGTACCGTTCCGCTTTAATTCCTCCAGCGAAACAATCCCCGCGGTCAGGCGTTCTTCGTTTATCCGCGCAAGCCCGACGGGCTGCAGCGTCTTGTTGAGCTCATATATCATGCGTTACCCCCTTCCGGCGTAATTCCACACGTCAGAGATGTTAAAATCATATCCTTGCAATCGCATCCGGTCAAGTCCGGAAAATGCGTTGCCGCGGCACAAAGCATGTTATAATATTAGGGTGTGTTTCTAAAGTCTGAAAGATGCAGTTTTACTGGATCGGCT
>CAYTHS010000120.1:0-7168 GCA_964437665.1 uncultured Oscillospiraceae bacterium | reverse complement strand
GCTTGTCGGGATTCAGCTTGAACGCAGGAATGATTATCCGCATCAGTTCTCCGGCGGGATGAAGCAGCGTGTTGTTATAGCGATTGCACTGGCTTGTGAACCTGATCTGTTAATCGCCGATGAACCTACAACCGCTTTGGATGTGACGATTCAGTCGCAGGTTCTTGCTATGATTAGCGAGCTCAAGGAAAGACTTGGGATGGCGATGATCATGATTACGCATGACCTTGGTATTATTGCACAAACCTGCGATAAGGTTGCAGTGATGTATGCGGGCGAATTTATCGAAAGCGGCACATTAGAGGATATTTTTACAGGCGATAGGCATCACCCGTATACCATCGGACTGTTTAATTCGATTCCAAACCTTTTGGAAAAAAGCGATAGGCTCAATCCGATTGCAGGGCTTGTTCCTGACCCAACCGATCTTCCGCGAGGGTGCTACTTTTCTCCTAGGTGTCCAATGTGTATGGATATATGCAAAAAGGTTCATCCAAGTGATGTCGCCGAAGGGACACATTGTATCAAATGCCATCTATTCAGCGAGGTAAGTACATGAAAAACGAAATGATTCCGGTTATTGAGACCATTGAATTAAAAAAGCATTTCAAAGTATCAAAGGGAATTTTGCATGCGGTAGATGGCATAAACATGAAGATTTTTCCTGGCAAGACCATGGGGGTAGTCGGTGAAAGCGGATGCGGGAAGTCTACTTTGGGGCGAACAATCCTGCGCTTGATTGAACCGACAAGCGGCGATGTTTTGTATAAAGGCAACAGTATTACGCAGCATAACGCCCGTGAAATGCGGAAAATGCGCAGGAATGTACAAATCATTTTCCAGGATCCGTACTCCAGTTTGGATCCCAAAATGACGGTCTCCGAATTGATTTCAGAGTACATTGTTATTAACAAAACATACTCCACCAGACAAGGTATGCGGGCTGCTACTGCAAAGCTAATGGATACGGTTGGCCTTGCTGCACGCCTTGCGGACGCATACCCGCACGAGCTTGATGGAGGACGCCGCCAGCGTATAGGTGTTGCGAGAGCATTGTCGCTGAATCCGAGCTTCATCGTATGTGATGAGCCGGTATCCGCGCTGGACGTTTCCATACAGGCGCAAATACTCAACTTGCTGATGGATCTGCAGAAAGAATTTGGGTTGACGTATATGTTTGTTACACATGATTTATCAGTCGTCAAGCATATCAGCAATCAAATTATGGTTATGTACCTGGGGCAGATGGTTGAACTCGCAGACAGCGACGAACTTTTCAGAAACCCAAAACACCCGTATACAAGGGCTTTGCTCAGCGCCATACCCGTACCGGACATATCCATGCGAGGGAAAAAGATTGAAACGATAAGAGGTGAGCTGTCAAGCCCAATCAACCCCAAACCGGGATGCCGCTTTGCATTGCGCTGTCCATACGCAAGCGAAGCCTGCACTGAAAAGGATATCGCGTTAAAGGACATGGGTGGCGGACATATGTGTGCATGTGTACTCGCTCAAGGAGATCAATAATGAACAGAGAGGACATGAAGTTACGCGTTGCGGAGGCAATTGAGAAGAAGCGCAGCGAACTCATTGAAATCGGTCGCGCGCTGTATGCCATGCCTGAAACAGGATTTAGAGAATATAGAAGCGCGTTATATACAAAAGAGATGCTCGAAAAGCTCGGTTTATCGGTTCAAAGCGGCATTGCGATCACGGGATTAAAAGCGAAAGCCCGTGGCCGCAGCCACGAGCGTTGTGTGGCGGTTATGGGTGAACTTGATGCGCTCAATATGCCGGGACATCCGCATGCCGATGCGAAAACAGGAGCGGCCCATGCTTGCGGGCACCATGCGCAGATTGCGATGATACTCGGCACAGCGATGGGGTTGATCGAAAGCGGTGTAATGGACATGCTGGACGGAGACGTTGCGTTTCTGGCTGTCCCGGCCGAGGAAGTCATCGAACTTGAGTATCGAAAAGAACTTGCTAACAAGGGAGAACTGGTATTCTTTGGCGGGAAGCAGGAATTTATACGTCTCGGAGTATTTGATGACATAGACGCAGTTCTGGCAGGGCATTTGAGTAACACAGGCCCAACAAGCCGGTTCAGGCATAGTGCAAGTTACAATGGCGTCGTGAATAAAATTGTTGAATTCACGGGTAAAAGCGCACATGCGGCTCTTGCACCTGAAAAGGCGGTCAGCGCACTGCAAGCCGCGGTAAACGCAATCAACAATATCAATGCAATGCGGGAAACATTGCCGGCTGATCAGCACCCAAGGATACATTACATCATCACCAAGGGTGGCGACAGCCCCAACATTATCCCAGATGATGTTAGGATGGAATTTGGAGTGCGTGCGGCTACGAGCGAATATATGCTTGCGCTTAACGATAAGGTCAATGCTGCGATCAAAGCCGGGAGCGATGCGGCGGGGGCTCAGGTAAGCATACGCGATATTGGCGTTTACTTGCCAACACATCTCGATAAAAACTTATGCAAAGTGTTTGCTGAAAGCGTATCAGGGCTGTTTGGTGAAGAACGCGTAATTGACGCTTCCGATTTACACCGTGGATCATCCACGGATGTCGGGGACGTTGCAGCCGTCAAACCTATGGCATATGTCAACTTTGGTGGAGCAACCGGCTCTCCGCATACCGTGGAGTTTGATGTTGCCGATGAAGGCTTTGCATATGTGGAAGCGGCAAAAGCAATGGCCGTTACAATAATAGACTTGTTGGCAGACGGCGGGTCTACGCTAGACGATGTAAAAGGGAAATTTGCCCCTGTGTTTTCAAATAAAAACGAGTATTTTGCCTATCATGACAGGTTTCGTTCGGGCGAAAAAATAAAACCGGGAGTAAAAACATGATTCGGCTTTGTGCTGCCGGCGATGTGATTTTGCTGGGTGCTATTTGTGAACAATACGACGCAGTAGGCGCATCTCTGCGGGAGTATATTCGCAAAGCGGATGTCCGCATAGCGAATATGGAGACCACCATTTCCGATTATGACTGTTTTGGTTCAACGTATTGTGGCGGAACATGGCTTACAGCGCCGCCAAGTATTCTCACAGAACTGGATCGTTTTGGCTTTTTGTACTACAGCATAGCGAATAATCATGCTATGGATTACTCGTACCGTGGCCTGTTAAGCACGGTTGATGCACTAAAGGCACATGGAGCGGGGTATAGTGGCGCAGGGTCTGATTTGACGGATGCAACGCGCCACGCCGTTGTATCGGCTAAGCAAGAGCGCATTGGTATCATAGCCGTTACAGCGACTTGCGACGATGCTGCAAGGGCTGGAGACCCGCATGGTACGATACCCGGCAGGCCGGGGGTGAATATGCTGCGGCATTCGGAGGTGTTTTCAGTCAATGAAAAACAGGCCAAAGCGCTGAAAGAAATCGCAGCGATTACACATATAAACGGGCGGATAAACAATTCCCAAAGGGGAGGGTATACACCTATTACTCCCGGCGTATTCAATATTGGCAAATTGTGCTTTTCGCAATCGTCAAAGGCAGGAAAAGCCAGCATTCCAAACGCTGACGATACGAAACGAATCAGAAAGGCCATAGAAGAAGCCAGGGAAGAGACGGATTACGTACTGGTGTATCTGCATTCGCACGAGATACGACATGATACAGACGATGAACCGGATTGTTTCATAGAAGAATTTGCGCACACATGCGTGTGCGCGGGAGCGGCAGCGGTTATTTGCAGTGGAACGCATCAGATTAAAGCCGTGGAAATCTTTCAGGGCGTTCCTATTTTTTACTCCATAGCGAATTTTATTTTCCAAAGCAATCATATTGCCCAACTGCCTTCAGATTTTTATGAGAAATATGGAGTCGATTTTACGTGCGGTGCAAAGGAGGCCTTGGCTGTGCGTTCCGCTAACGGTACCCGCGGGCTGCAGACGGATATCAGCAATTATTTGGGCTTGGTGCCTACGCTGTATCTTGATGCCGGCCGGGCTGTTAAGGTGGAAATTCAAGCGATTGAGCTTTGTTTTGAAATGGGATTCGAAATGAAAGGGTTGCCGCGAAAAGCGCAAGGGGACATGCTGCGAAAAATATATAGTCGTCTTGAGACGCTTAGTTCGCCATACAAGACAAGATTTCGCATGGAGAACGATTTGATTCTGTTGGAAATGGAATAACGAATAATGATTTTCGAAAGCGAGGGCGACAAAACATGAAGACAAAGATTTGTATTACCGGCGATTCCATTTTGATGTCACCATTGCCATCCGATTATGAAGCGCATGAACCCATTAAAGAATTTATCAAGCAGGCGGACGTTCGCATCAATAACCTTGAAATGGTCATTTCTGATTACGATTGTTTTGCTTCAACGTTTTGTGGCGGGGTATGGCTGACCGCGACCGGTGCGGTGCTGGATGATGTATGCAGCTTTGGTTTCAACTGCTTTGGGCATGCAAACAATCATACGATGGATTATAGTTACGGCGGGCTTGTGAGCACGCTGGATGCTCTTGAGATTAGGGACGTCCCGGTCTGCGGGGCGGGCGTGAGTTTGCAGGAAGCCACAGCCCCGGCATATATATCTGCAAAAAATGGGAGAGTGGCCGTCTTATGTATCTCATCGACTTGTAACGATGCGGCGCGCGCCGGCGATCCGGGGCATTTGATCCCGGCAAGGCCGGGCGTGAATATGCTTCGTCATAGTGAAACATTCCTTGTGAACAAAGAACACATGGCGGTATTAAAAGAGATTGCAGATGAGACATATATAAACGGGCGCATCAACAACTCAAAACGTGGCGGCTATACGCTGACAAAACCAGGCGTGTTTTCGTTGGGCAACGTTGATTTTAAACTGAGCGAAAAGGAAGGGAAGATCTCCTCACCCAATCGTATCGACATGGAACGCATGCGAAAAGCGATTGAAGAAGCATCAGAAGCGGCAGACTATATTGTGGTCTGTTTCCATTCCCATGAAATAAAAGGCGACTTGGATGAAGAGCCGGATTATTTCATTGAAGAATTTGCGCGTGCATGTATTGACTGGGGAGCTGCGGCGGTTATTGGCAGCGGCACACATCAAATAAAAGCTATTGAGCTCTATAAGGGCAAGCCCATCATGTATTCCATCGCGAATTTTATTTTTCAGAGCGAGAGAGCAGAACATCTGCCTGCAGATTATTATGAAAAATATGGGGTTGCGACCGACAAAACGGCGGAAGAGGCCATGGCGGTGCGGTCCAAGAACGGAACCGTAGGGCTGGAAACAGAGTTCCAAAATTATAGAGGCCTTATGCCAATGCTAGAGTTTGAAAATGGCGACATCAAGCGTATCCGAATCAAACCCGTAGAACTAGGTTTTTATGCTGAAAACAAAGCGCATAAGGGGTTGCCCCATGAGGCGAATGAAGATTTGACGCGCGAAATATTTGACACGCTTCGTGTGTTGAGTTCGGAATATTCCACACAACTTAAGCTGGATGGCGATGTAATTGAGGTTGTATTATAGCGCCCCAAAGCGCCATGTCTTATGCAGGACGGTTCGACAATAATGACCACGGCGACGTCGATATTTGCGCGGCTTCAATCAACCTGTCGATGGCGTGGATTGAATTCGATTGAAAGAAAGCAATGGATTGAGAAACGCATACTTGGATTTTTAGTTCGCTAAACAATGCAGTACCCCCGCGTTTGAAACAAAACCGTAGTAACTTATTTAAACGACGATAAGGAAGGCAAAAAGTGCATGAACTATTCTATGCGTGTTAAGAATTGCTGTCAATCTCCTATGCGAAAATTTCATCCTGATGCGGAGGAAGCAAAAAGGAGAGGGATTAAGATTTATCATCTAAATATCGGACAGCCGGATATTATAACTCCAGCACCTTATTTCGAGGCGCTGCAAAACTCCAGCGTGGAGACGCTTGCCTACGCGCCATCTCCGGGAACCCCGAGTTTAGTGCAGCAGATGAGACGGTATTATAGGAATCTTGGCGTAGATTATGCAATGGACGACATCCTTATTACAGCAGGCGGTTCAGAAGCTTTGCAGATATTAATGAATTGCATTCTTGATCCGGGTGATGAAATTATCATCCCTGAGCCATTTTACCCGAATTATCATTCGTTCGTAGAAATGGCGGGCGGGGTGATTCGCCAGTTGACAACCAGTATGGATCAGGGGTACTCCTATGCGGACCGGGAGAAATTGGAACGGCTGATCAGCGACCGTACAAGAGCAATTCTGTTTACGAATCCGGGGAATCCAACAGGCGCTGTTCTGACGGAACCCGAGATGAGAATAATCGCCGATGTTGCGAAGGAACATGGCCTTTTTGTCATTGGTGATGAAGTATATCGCGAATTTGTCTATAACGACGAGCAATTACTGACAATCGGTATGTATGAAGATATTGCGGATAATGCAGTGGTTATCGACTCGGTATCGAAGCGGTTTTCTGCTTGCGGGGCACGTGTTGGAGCTCTGATCACGAAAAACCGTATACTTAAGCAGCATGCATTGAAGCTTTGTCAGAGCCGACTGTCGGTAGCAACACAAAACCAGCTGGCAGCAGCGGCATTATATGATGTCAAAGAGCGCTATTTCAACGATGTTCGCAGAGAGTATAAATCAAGACGAGATACAATTCTCCGTCGCTTATCCGCGATGGATGGGGTTGTGTGCGCCGAACCCAAAGGTGCATTTTATATTATGGCAAAATTGCCTGTGGATGATACGGATGCATTTCAAAAATGGCTGCTCTCCTCTTTCTCTCACGACGGTGCAACCATGATGTTTGCACCTGGGGCCGGCTTTTATAAGACCCCGGGTAAAGGCAGGAACGAAGTGCGTCTTGCTTACGTATTATGTGCTGAAGCCATTGAGAAGGCCATGGATGTGCTGCAAGCCGGGTTATTTGATTACAATCAAAAATAATCTCTCACAAAAACGAGAGTGCATCATCGATTATGTAAACCTCGATTGTCAGATGGAATATCGACAATGGAGGTTTTCGCATATGGTAAGGAATGGAGCCTCATGAGGAAGCTGACCGGCGAGCACGTTGACAGAACGGATATAAAAACGCTTCGGTGCCGCGGGCAAAACAACTTTGGAACGGGATAGCGTACAATAAAGTTCGCAAAAAGGAAGAAGGCATAGGAAAGCCATCGGG
>CAYTHS010000119.1:5204-7383 GCA_964437665.1 uncultured Oscillospiraceae bacterium | reverse complement strand
ATGTGAAATGGTATTTACTTAAAACCGGAATAGTCATTCCGAAATAAACGCAGCACATCTTTTCAAAAAATAAAAGGAGCATCATGTTATGGCACACGAAAAACTTACCGGCATCTATATCCCGATGGTAACGCCGTTTCACGCGGACGAATCCATCAATTTCAACGGAATTGCGGAAGTGACGGATTATCTCGCCCGCAATGGCGTTACGGGCGTGATTCCCTCCGGAAGCACGGGCGAAATGATCGCGATGACGCCGGCGGAGCAGACGGCGGTCAATACGGCTACCGTGAAGGCCGCGGCGGGACGCGTTAAGGTTGTTTGTTCGACGGGCGCTTACCGTACGAAGGACGTCGTTGAAATGTCCATTGCCGCGGAAGCGGCGGGCGCCGACGGAATCATGGCTGTAACACCATGGTATATGGCTCCGAACGAAAATGAGCTGCTTAAGCATTACGAAACCATCCGCAAGGCGATCGGCATCCCCATCATGGTCTATCATAATCCATATTATTCAACCTGCCTGATGAGCGACGCATTCATGGCAAAGCTGTACAACGAGGGCTTTATCGACGCCGTTAAAGAGCGGCAGGCGGACGTTTACCGCCAGCAGGACCTGCGCTATCTCACAGACGACGGGTTTGCCATCTTCTACGGCTATGACGTTTGTCCGGTTGAAAGCCTGAGCTGCTGGGCGGACGGATGGGTCTGCGGCACAGGCAACCTTTTTCCGAAAGAAAACACCACGGTCTACGAGCTTGCCAAAGCACGCAGAATGGAAGAAGCAATGAAAGCACATTTTGAACTCGTTCGCCCCTATCTGCCGCTGTTTACGAAACCCACTGCGGAAGGCATGCCGACGCCGTGGCTGCAGATCATCAAGGAAGGACTCAAGCTGCGCGGGGTGGACGCAGGCTACTGCCGTAAGCCTGTCATCTCCGAACTGCCTGCCGATGTGATGAAATCGCTGAAAGCTGTGCTCAAGGAATACGGATATCTCGCATAGATGTTTTTTTCCTTCACGTTGCCATTCATGATATGCGGACGGCAAACCGGACGTGATCTCAACTGCATGGTCCGGTGCAGACGAGCCGGACCGCGGCAACGGGCCCAACACGAAAGGATTAAGGAGGGATTGCAGGAATGCGCACAAAAACTGTTGACGTATTGGTCGCGGGCGGGGGAACGGCCGGCGTGATCGCCGGGCTTGCCGCCGCGCGAAACGGGGCAAAAACGATTATTGTCGATAAACAGCGCTGCCTCGGCGGGCAGTTCACTGCGGGTATGCAGGGAGCATGGGTAGGATTCAGCGACAAGAAGAAGCTTTGTGTCAAGGGTATCGCCTGGGAGCTTCGCAACATACTTAAGGAGCGCAACGCCATTGTTGAAGTCGATCCGGACACGGACGTCTGCTTTCTGTACGATACTGAAATCGCAAAGATTGTTCTGGACGAAGTTACGATGAAAGAACCCAATCTGGAATCCTATCTTGACACGGCTGTCGCCGACGTAATCTGCGAGGGAGATACCGTCGCAGGGCTGGTGGTCCTCTCGGAATCCGAACTGATGGAAATTCGCGCCCAGGTGATCATCGACTGCACCGGCGACGCGCTGGTGGCGTATAAGGCAGGGGCGCCGTATGAGCTTCGCGAGAAGAAGGACATCCAGCCGATGACGCTGATGGGCAGGATGTGCGGTGTCGATATGGAGCGGGTTAAGCGGTACTATGAGGAAAATCCGCCGGTGCATGATACGCACGTGCCCCCGGCATGGCACGATTTTAAAACGTTCCCGGGCTTCATGCACTTCGGGCTGCACGATGAACTGATGAACGTTGAATTGCCTGCGGACAAGGAATACCTGCGAAACTGGCTGGGTATCTTTACCTCCACCCCGAATCCCGGAGAAGTCACGATCAACTGTTCCGGGGCGATTGAAGCGCACAGCATCGAGGGTTTTGAAGCGCGCGCAGCACAGGAAAACTTCTCCCAGAAGTGCCTTTACGACGTTGCGGAAGCTTTCAAGAAATACGTTCCCGGATTTGAGAACGCCTATTTATCGGCTGTCGCAGCTATGCTGGGCGTTCGCGAAAGCCGCAGGATCATAGGCGATTATAAAGTGACCCTGGAGGACTTTCAGACGGCGCCCCACCTGCCGCCGCGCCCCGGTGATGTGTGGC
>CAYTHS010000119.1:0-5194 GCA_964437665.1 uncultured Oscillospiraceae bacterium | reverse complement strand
GACTTTCAGACGGCGCGTGAATTTGAGGACAGCATCGGCCGCGGGGCGATGCCCGCAGGGATGCACACGCCGGATGGAATCACGATGGTAGTATACGACCTTGAACCGGGCAAGTCGATGACGATTCCATATCGTTGCATGCTGCCGCAGGGCAAAAACAACTTGCTTGTTGCCGGACGATGTGTATCTTACGAAGCGCCGGTTGCCAACTGTATCCGCTGTATGCCGCAATGCATGGCCATGGGGCAGGCGGCAGGGACGGCGGCGGCGGTTGCGGTAAAACAAGGGACGACCGTACGAGACGTAAGCATCGGGCTCCTTCAGGATACGCTTAGAGAACAAGACGCTATTTTGTAATTGAGACTCCCGAAAAAAAGACCGTTCAGGCTGAGCAAACGGTCGTACTCCTATCATCCCGGGCAGATCATCCCGGCTAATAATCGGTAGTTTTCCCATTCGCTGCGTATCAGAATAAAAAGCCGAATCTATGAACATATGACATCAATTCGATTCGTCAACCCAATGGGCTGATAATAAAAAGGAAAAGGAGAAGGTTATGAAAACAACGAAACTGGTTGCTCTCGTACTGGCACTGCTGATGGGGCTTTCTATGGTCGCCTGCAGCAGCACGCCGGCGGAAACCGCGCCCGCAGAAGAAGCCGCTCCCGCAGAAGAGGCCGCCCCGGCAACGGAAGAACCTGCAGCAGAAGAACCGATTTCTTATGCAGGGCAGAAACTTGTTATCTGGACCAATCTGACCGCAGACGCTCAATATGAAGTCCTTACGAAGCAATTCAACGAACTGGCACAGGAACTGGGCATCGAGGTTGAAATCGAAAAGGTTGCCTTCAACGAGATGTATGGAAAGCTTGCGACTGCGGCGTCCTCCGGCGACGTGCCCGACATCATGCACACCAATTTCGGCGGCACCGCTTATCTCTATGCAGCCGAAAGTATCATGCCGCTTGACGATATCATCAACACGATCGGCGCGGACGATTTTTCCGAAGCATATAAGTCTGTTCTGACCGGTGCGGACGGACACATTTATGCTGTGCCGGACTGGGCGATGCATACCTCGGTATGGTACCGCAAGGATATCTTTGCGGATAAAGGGATTGAAGTTCCCACCACCTGGGACGAATTCTTAACGGTTGCAGAGACGCTTAACAGCACGGAAATGTCCGGGTTTGCCGTGCCTTTGGACGGCGTGCAGGTTGCGGCGCAGACGCTGTATGAGATGATGTGCTCCGCGGGCGTGTACTTCATGGATCCCGCTACCGGAGAATACTGCTTCGATCAGGAAAAGGACGAGGCTATCAAAGTTATCGACTATCTGGTAGAGCTCTACCAGAAGGCTTCCCCGGCGGGTTCGCTGACATGGTCCTGGGGCGATTACCGTAACGCTCTTGCCGTCACCGGTACGGTCGCAATGACGCTGGATATGGGCGCAGTCATCGGCAATGCACAAGGGAACAATCCGGATATGGTCGAGAAGCTCGGCTGTTTCGATTTCCCGGGCGTGGATGGCGATAAGACCGCATCCTTTGGCTCCGGCTATTGCTTCGTTGCGTCTCCGCAGGAAGATGCGGCGCGCAGCGCGCTTGTCTCGGATTTTCTGACCGCGCTTTACACCCCCGAGCGGGCGGCCGAACGCGCGCTGTCCCGTCCGATGTTTGCTTTCCCGTCCTACAAACCGGCGTTTGAGATCTATAAGGCAAGCGATAAAGTCGCGTTGTTCCAGGACGAGATCGATTACATCTTCGAGCAGTTCGAAAACGGCACCTGGTATTGGTACGGCATGGAGGCCGGCCTTTCGGCAATGTCCGCTTACATCGAGTCCACCAACATCTTTGGCGAGGCTCTGCAGGGGGCGTGCGACGGAACGTATACCTCCGAAGAAGCGTATAATCTCATCAATGACGATTTGATGAGCTTTGCCGGTACGATGTAAGCGTAAAGATCTGTTCGCAATTTAAGAAAAGCGGGAAGAACGCAGGCGATTGCGTTCTTCCCAAATAAGAGAATCGCAGGTATGATATCTGTATCCGTCTATATGATGGAAATACGGACGGGACTCCATGAATCTTTATCAGGGAGAAGGAAGTATGCGCGCTGGAACACCGCTGAATAAACGCCGCCTGTTTGGCAGTTATGAAAAGAAGCATAAATTGATAGGATTTGCATTTGCCGTTCCTGTAATCATTTTTTTGCTTATGTTTGTTCTCTATCCGGTTCTGTATAATGTGTGGCTGAGTTTCACCGACACTTCCCTGATCAAGAAGACAAGCAGTTTCGTCGGCATTCAGAACTATGTGAAGATCTTCAGCAACAAACTTTTTTTGAAGTATTTTTGGAATACGTGCAAATGGACGTTCTGGTCGGTTTTGGGTCAGCTAGTGCTGGGGCTGGGAATTGCGCTGATGATCGTTCGACCCATGAAGGGCGGAACGGCGCTGCGCAGTTTTCTCCTGATTCCGTATGTTGTGCCGGCCGTTACGCTGGCGCTGGTATCCAAATGGATCATGAACAGCGACTATGGTATCGTAAGCTACTGGCTGCAGCAGGCGGGATGGCTTGAAGCGAGGCAGTCTCTGCTGGCGATGCAGGGGCCGGCTATGTGGGTGGTTGTCATTTTGAACGTATGGCGATCCTATCCGTTCCCGATGCTGATTTACTGGGCGGCCCTAAAGAGCATCGACAGGCAGATATATGAGGCGGCGACCGTCGACGGGGCTAATAAATGGAAGACGTTTATCTACATGACGCTGCCCCAGCTAAAAAACACCACAATCGTACTGGCCGTGCTGCGGATTATCTGGACGGCTACCTATTATGATTTGATTTTCATGGTGACGGGCGGCGGCCCCTCCGGTTCGACGACACACTTGCCCATTCTGATCTACCAAGCGTCGTTCGGTTCCTATCAGATTGGTTATGCCGCGGCGATTTCCATGATCCTAGGCGTTTTGATGTTTGGTTGCATCATCTTCTATGTGTCAAGGTCCGGGCTGACGGAAGATCGATAGAATGGCGGGTGAATGATAATGTTTAAGAGCATGAAAAAATCAAAGGCTGTGATGAACGTCATCGTTGGCATTCTGATCGTTTATCTGATCATAATTGTCGGTTTCCCGCTTGCATGGATGGCTTTGAGTTCGTTTAAGCCGGGCGTTGAACTTTTCACGATTCCGCCGAAGATTCTGCCGACGAACTGGTCTCTGGAATGGTACATACAGGCGTTCAGCAACGAAAACGTGATCCGTTATTTTCTGAACAGTCTGTTTATCGCTTCGGTCGTTATGGTTGTCGACATGATTATCGGGACACTGACCGCGTACAGCCTGACCCGTTTCCGGTTTAAGGGCCGCAAGGCGATTCTGATCAGCGTTCTCGCGGCGTACTGCGTTCCGCCGATTATGCTCATGCTGCCGCTGTATAAGATCATGAACACGCTTGGGCTGTCCGGGAGCCACGCCGGCGTGATTGTTGCGCATCTGACGGTGACGCTGCCTTTTTCGGTGTGGCTGCTTGTTTCGTTCTTCAAAAAACTGCCTAAGGAGATCGACGAGGCCGCGGTGATGGACGGGGCCGGGGAAATGCAGGTGTTTTTGAAAATTGAAGTGCCATTGTGTGTGTCCGGCGTACTCAGTACCGGCATCATGGCTTTTATCCTGTCGTGGAACGAATTTTTGCTTGCCAGCGTTCTGATAAGCAAGGAATCGATGAAAACGCTGACCGTCGGGCTTGCAAATTATATCAGTTCAACGCATATCGACTGGGGTATCATCATGGCGCTTGGAACGATTACCACGATTCCTGTCATCGTGCTGTTTGCATTGGTTCAAAAGTACTTCGTCGAGGGCATGACCGCAGGAGCGGTCAAGGGATGAAAGAAAGGCCGGAGGATCGGCCTTCTGGATTCGGCAAAATCCATTTTCTGGCGTTCTGACCACCCGTTAACGGGTGGTTTGCTTTTGGCTACAAACCAATGAAACTTGTAAACGTACCAAAGCGCGGCGTATACTTTGTTCAAGCCGGTTTGGTTCATCTTGCCTTATGCCCCTGCCCCTTAAGGGGCTCTTTCGCTATCTATGCAGGGCGGCGTACTGTTTTGCATCTGCAAAAGCAGAGCCATATCACCCGATACACAATTTACATATGGATGACTGTGTTTTTACCAAAATCCGATAACATGTGATTACAATAACGGTTTGTTCGGACTTTGCAGAACGCGTTCGTAACGCCGACGTCCTCGGCAGGAGCGCGAAGGATTTATATGGGAGAACGAATAGTTGCAGAGCCTACTCCGCTGCGCGAAAAGAAATGGTCTTCAGAGCCGCCACCGGGTATAAGTGTCGCAGACGGACGGGTTGAATACGGGATTTTACTGTTTTTGAAAATTCGGGCGACAGCTTCGCAAAACATGATTTTCCCATCGGGGACTGTCATGCTACAATAGAAAATATAACAAGGCGGCAACCTAGGTTGTGTTTCAAAAATCACAAAAGCGCATTTCCGCCGCCTCGACTTGCATATTCTTGTTGAAAAGCCTTGCCGCAGCACCACTGCGCCTGCGTTTATCGCCTCGAGCTGCAAGCCGATCCAGCAAAACTGCATCTTCTAGACTTTAGAAACACACCCTAGCGGATCGGATGGGAGCCGGACCGTATTGCAGGGTGCAGGGCATCACCATGCTAAATGGTGACATCGATCGTTTAGCAGTATGCAGCGAACCAGGCCGGCAACTGCATCGAATAGATCGGGAGAGACTGTTTTCTTGAATAATCGTTGATTGAATGCCGCCATGCAATATACGATCGGCGCGTTTCGGCGGGTATCGGGGACTTTTGCGCAGAGAAAGGTGCTTGAGTCTGCGCACACGAATACAATAATCCGCGACGCTATCGGGAACCACAGTGCGGGCAAAGTATCACGGGATCTTGACCCGATTGGCAAAATGGCCGCGGGACAGGAAGAAATTTATGAACAAATATTCGAAAAGCGGCCGTAAACTGGTATGATGAAATTGACGAATCGGTTGTAACAAAATGACTGCGACCGATCGATAACACTATTGCGGGAGGATCTTTCTTGAACAAAGTAGCATTTCAGGACATTCGAAACAATGAGGAAATCGGCGCGTATATCGAATCCGGCAACGCGGTGCTAGGTGTGCTGGGATATACCGATC
>CAYTHS010000118.1:0-7648 GCA_964437665.1 uncultured Oscillospiraceae bacterium | reverse complement strand
GCTTTTCAACAAGAATATGCAACTTGAGACGGCGAAAATGCGCTTTGCGGATTTTTGAAACACATCCAAATAGCAAGCCCCATGTTTTAAACGAAACATGGGGCTTGTTGTTGCGTAGAACTCAACGGTGGTTTTTTGGTTAATCAACGATTTTATCGAATGGTTCTTCGACGTCTTTGGGATGTTCCGTCCCCTTGCGTCTCGTTTTTGCGCGCTTGTATCCGGTTTCGCGGGAAGCATTCTCACTCCGTTGACCGCGCGATTGTTTACGCTCTGTCTGTTCCGTTGGCTTTTGCTTCTCTTCCCTTTGCGATTCCCGAACGGTTTTTCCTTTTTTTTCTGAACCGGGCGTCGGCTTCTTTTTATTTTCCTGCTCCGGCTTCTCTTTTTCCGGGGAAGCGGGACGTTGCTTAGGCTGTTTCTCACGGACGCGAGGCGGCTTCTTGTCCACTTCTTGTTCTTTGGCGGGAAGAAGCTGTTTTCGCGCTTTTCTTCCGTGTTCGTTTGCCGTCTCAGCCGATTCCGTCTGCTCTTCAATTATTGGCGAAATTAATTCCAGATGCAGAAGATACGCTGCAACGACGCATATCATCACGCAAACCAACATTGCTGCGAGCGCGACAAGCGCGGTATTGCGCGCACGGAAAATCACGGAATTTTCCCTTGCTGCAATCAGCGAAACGCCGTTCTCAGTCCTACGCAGGCAAAGACTGCCGGAGCCATAGAAAAAGCCGTCTTCCTCTCCGGATTCAGCTACAAACAGCAAATCGCCGCCGTAAGACAAGTCCGCGATTATCGCTTCGGTATTCGCCGTTGAGAGCGCCTGCCTGACATACGGGTCGTCCCTTGTGAGAAACACAAAACCTTCAATATCCGTGCGGGGCACGCTACAGTACAGCACGCTCGCGTCCGTTTCGTCCGGCTGAGCAATTTCCTGGTCGTCGAGCGCTCCCAACGTCCACACAAAACCTTCCTGCGCGCCCAACGCGAAATCGATCCTCGCTCCGTCCGACGAAGCGATCACGACGCCCTGGTCGTTTACAACGTCGATTCGATCGACCGCAAGCTGTACGCAGAGCGCCGCGAGCGCATCGCTCGCCAGCAGAGCGTCGTCGTGGGCAAGAAACCTCGCCACAGCCCTCGCCTTCTCGGTCAGCGCCGCTTCCTCCGCCTCGGCAACCGGCCCGGCCGACGCCCTACTCGCAGTAATCCGCGCAAACGCCGCGTCGATTAATTCTGTAAGCTCGTTCTTCGCACGCGTCTCTTCCCGCTGTGTCAGCGGAAGGAACGCAATCACAAAACACAACAGCATCAGTACGGCCATAATCGGAATCAGCCATCGTTTCAATAAGCGCAATGCAACCGCCTGCCTTTCCCCCGTTTGCGCAATAAATACGCCTTATCGCATATTCCGGCAGGCGTGTCGTTATATCCACGCCCGCTTTATTCTAAGTGACAGCAACCGTCTTTACGTTGAAGGTATGATCGAGAGGAGGAAGTTCGCCTGGTAAAAGAATTCCCCGAAGAAAGATTCGCTCAGAAACTCGTAAAGCTTCGGCAGAACGGTCAGCATGACCGGGACCATAAGGAAAATTACAAAAAGCATCAAAGCGCCGTGAACCAGCCCAAGCCCCGCGCCGATCAAGCCGTCACCGCGAATAAGCACCGGAAAACCCCCGCGGCCGTATTCCAATCCACGAATCACAAAACCTAGCAGCAGCCGTATGATCAAAAAAATAATCAGAAGTGCAAGGATATTGATGACCACGCAAACGATGGTCTGGTTGAAATAGTCGCCCAGCGTTGTAACACCGCTGTCACGGAACGTCTCGGATGCGATGTTTTTTATCACGCACCGGTCCATCGGCAGCGGCATATCGGCGTTTTCCAGTACCGTATGCAGTTGCTCTGAGGATATCTCCGTAATCGGCGTACGCGTCAGTTCAACATCTGTAACGGCCACGTATTCCGACCCTTCGGTGTAATAAAGCATCGTATTAAAGAGGTTCGCGCTGCCTTTGACAAACCCGGAAACCAGCGGGATGCAGAGCCGCGCAACCACCAGCGAAATAATTGTTGCGCCGATGTTGTACACCGTACTGAGAAACCCGCGGTAAAGTCCGCCGAGAATCGTTATTCCCAGCACCAGCAGGATTGCGATATCGATAAAATTCATGCTTTCGCCTCCCCGTTACCCGCCGGATCAGCCCGCGTTGGCAGTATAGTACATGCCGTTACTCGACAGCAGCAGCTTTGCTTCGGTGAGCTTGACCGCTTCGTCGACCGCTTGCTCAAACGACGCGGTCGAGGAAAGATTACCCGTGAGCGAATAGGTATACACGTTTTCACGCGAAACTACGATCAGCCTGCCGTTCATGATGAACGCCGCCACCCCTTCGGTCGGAAGCTGCAGCGTCGTTTCCACTGACGATGGTTCGGCGTCCTCTTCCAGCGTCAGGATTTTCACAGTGTGGAAATCGCCGCCGCGCGTGGTCAGAAGAAACGTCGGCGAACCGGAAGCATCCGAGAAATCGACCGCCTGATAACCGTAGATCGTCACGCGGTAGATTTCCTTGTTACCTTCGTGCGTATAGCGGATAATCTGGTTCGTCGCAACTACGAACATACTGTTTTCCGTAATGTAAACCTCATCGACCAACTGGCTTTGCACATGGATCAGCCCTGTGATCTCCTGCTGCACAAAGTCGTATGTCGAAATCGTCGTCATCGGCGTTCCGGTATTGACATTCAGCGTTTCAATCCAGAGCATCTCGTTCTTCACGGTATAGAAGCCAAAATCAAGAATATACTGATCCGCAAACGGCAAATCTGCGATCTGCTCGCCGTCCTTGGTGATGATCAAAACACTTTCCGTGCCTTCCGCAGTCCGCAGCAACACAGCAAGGTGCTCGTCCCCGCACTCGACTTCCTGAATCGTACCGGTGAACGTCAGCGGCGTTTTTTCGCCGACCACCTGGAGCTGCGCTTCGTTGAACACGACCGTCATATGTTCGCTGCCGGACATGCGGATGTTGTCCGAAGCGCTCATACCGTAGGTATAATTCTTCTTACTGTCCCGCAGGTGATAAAAATGGATCTGTCCGTCCGTTTGATAAAGAAGACCGTCTCCGGTATTGATATAAGTCGAACTGGTCGCAATCGGCGTAAGGTCCATGGACACAGTCGATTCCTGCTTATTGAAGATAATCTGATAAATCAGCAGTGCCACACCGATCAGCGCAAGCGCTAATACCGAAAACAGAAGCGTATTATTATTCTTTTTCTTTCTGCGCCGCGCACCGCCGTTTCCGGACCCGCCCTGCGAATACGACCGGCCGGCGCTTTGTTGTATTGCCATGTATTTCTGATACCCCTCGATCTTTGCTACAGTCTACCAGCCCGCGCGGGCGCTGTAAAGCAAACTTTCTGTGTCCCGCGCGTCCAAAGCTCTCTTCACTGCGGGACAATGACGCGCAGCGACTTCGGCAAAATACGGAAGGTAACGGGCGTACCGGGCAGTACGTCGCCGTCCACGTCAAGCAGCGATGAAGGTTCGCATACGGCGGTCAGCTCCGTAGTCCTAAAATAGGTGACAAATTTTGTGCCAAGGTGTTTTCCTTTTAAAAACTTTGGCAAAAGCGTCAGCGCATCGCGTTTTCTTACGCCGTGCATCACGCAGATATCGAGCTGCCCGTCGAACGGGTCCGCATTGGGCGTAACCATCATACCGCCGCCGAAATGCGTTCCGTTTCCCGCCGCGATAATGAGTACGTCTTCTTCCATCGAGCCTCCCGGCCAAGTGATCTTCGTTTTCCTGCTTTGCAGGTTTGCAAGCGCGCTGATTAACCCGCGCAGGTATGCAAGAGACCCGTTTTTCATCTTCTTTTTATAGATTTCAACATAATGCAGCACGTCCACGTCGAAACCGAACCCGGCGACGTTAAAATAGAGCAGGTCGTTGGCCATGGCCGCGTCCATATGCCTTGCTTCACCGCCGAGCACAATCTCGAGCGCTTCGAGCGGATCGTTCGGTATCTTCAGCGGACGAACGATATCGTTGCCCGTGCCGCAGGAGATGATGCCGAGCGGGACGTCCGTGTTGAGCAGCGCGCTGGCCACCTCGCGGATAGTGCCGTCCCCGCCGATTGCGGCAATTTTTTTCGCTCCGTTTTCCTGCGCCTGCCTGGTGAGCTCGACCGCGTGGCCGGGATATTCGCTTTTGGAAGACGCAAACGGAATCCCACGCGTTGCCAGTTCCCTTGTGACGGTTTCATAAGCCTTCACGGCGGCGCCGTTCCCCGCGACCGGATTCCAAACCAAATGCAGCTCCGAGAGCATAAGCCGTACTCCTCCGTATTGATTTATTTCCCAGCGAGTAATAAATGATTCAACGTCAGTATAAAGCATTTGTCCCGCTTCATCAAGCATGCGGCAAAACGGTCCGGCATGCCTGCCGGACCGTTGCGGACGTCAAAAAATCGTTTCTCAACGAAACATTCCCGCATTGCCGTCCGCCTTACTGTCGGCTCGGATATCGGCTCAACAGCTGAATGTAGCCGCCGTAACCGACCGAGGCGAGAATTTCCGAGCGGTACTGCGCGCCTGCGGACGTGGTCGCGCCGTAAACTTCCGCGCGTTCGTCGCCGGAAAGCGAGTCCAGAAACGTCTCGATGTTCTTAAGCGAAGTCGTCGTAACGCTCTGCGAAGAACTCCCGCCGGAGCTCTTGCCCCCGCCGCTCTTTTTGTAATACGCAAAGAGCTGCAGCGCCGCGGAATACGCAAGTTCGTAAGCGTCCCGTTGCTGCTCGGCGTTGAACTGCTGCGTTTCAAGGAAGCGATCGTTCTCCGAATCAGCCTCTTCGGAAACGTATTTCGCCAGCGCTGCGCCGTAGTCCGACTTCAGTCCGGCCACGTCGCTCGCCTCCGCATTCTGCTGGCGATTTTTCACATCCGTGACGTATGTGCTCGCTCCCATGCCGCGGGCGATTGCGTCCGCGTCCAGGTTGGCCTTGTTCGTCTCCGTCTGCGCCTTGCGCTCGGCGATCGCCTGCTCGTAGCTTGGCCGGAGCCAGGACGCCACAGACTCCTTGATTTCGTCTGTGCTAAGCGCTTCATACTCCGTTTCTTCCGGCTTGTAACGTTCGTACATCTCGTCGATATAGTGACCGAGCACGTCCTCGTCGCTCATCGTCTGCGCCGCGCCGGACGAATTTTTAGCGGAACTTGTGCCGGTACTAAAGCCGCTTCCGACCTTGCCAACATCGATTTTCCGGCTTGGCGTAAGCGCAATATCGGTCAGTCCGCCGATTTTGATTGCCATGTGATCTCCTTTCGTTATGTGGAAGACGCGAGGTATTCCTCGATCTCCAGCAACTTCCGATACAACGTTTCAAGGTTCTGATTTAAGCAGCTTTCGTTCTGCGCCGCGCGCACGTCGTAATCCTCGCGCGCGCCGTCCTTTTCCGCCATGCGCGAAAAGTAGACCGGAAGCAGCGCCTGCATGCCTGTACTTTCGTATGCCATACTTTGTTTTCTCCTTTCCCGCTAGAGTACGCGGCGCTGCACGTCCATAATCAGCTCCACTCCGCCGTCGATCGTAAAATGCGACCCGTTGACGTTCTGGAACACCAGTTGCAGCGCACGCCCGTCGCCGGCAAGGCGAAGTTCGAGGATATCCTCCTCCGCATCCGGCATAAGACGTTCGTTATAGACCGTGCCGCTCTCCGTGACCGCCTGAAGCGAGACGATACCGCCCGTGCCGCGCAGAAGCAGTTCTTCCAGGCGTTTGATGGTCGCCTTGGAGTCCAGATCGGTCATCGGCGTTTTCCAGTAAGCGTCGATGCGCGCGCCGTCGTAGGTTTCCCCTTCGTTAAAGCGGCATACATAGCCGCCGCCGTCTAGCAGATAGAGCGTGCCGCCTGCCGCGCAAAGCCCGCACGCAAGAAATCCCCTGCGCACCATATACGCTCCCCGCGAAAGGTCGTAGGTAAGCAGCGCGTCGTTCGCGCCGGACGCTTCGCTTTCGCGCACGGCAAAATAGAGCGTGTCCCGGCTGACCGCGGCGGCGCAGGCGGAAAGGTCCGCGCCTGAAAGGAACGTCCTCGCCTTGTCCGCGTCCGCCTTGCGCCGCACATCCTGCCCGTCGAAATAGTACATGCCGCCGTCGGTGAGGAAATACAGCACGTCGCCTACGCGCGTGCAGGCCGTGTGCACGGGCTGAAGCAGCGAACCGCCGACCGGCTGAATGCGGTAGTTGCTCGGCCGGTCGCCCAGCATGCGGTAAAGCGAATCACGCTTGAAGATCAAAAGCTGGTTGCTCAGCGCGAACAGTCCCGTAATCGGGTCGGAATCGGTGCCGACTTCCACATGCCCGCCGCTGACGTTTTCGCTTTCTTCCGCGCTCGTCCAGTCCTCCAGCGTGCGGGTGTCTCCGGGTGGCTGCGAATAGTACAGCCGGCTCGGGTAGTCCGCGTCTCCCGCGGCGAACAAACGGGAATAATAGAGCTCCACAAAGTTCACCGCAATGTTGGAAAGACCTTCCTCGCTGCCGAACGCTTCCGCGGTTTCGGACACGCCGTCCCATTTGGCCATTTGCGAAACGCCGCTTGCGACGATCAGATATTCCGTGCTCGCAATCTTGAGCACCTGAAAGTCATACTGCACGGCGCTCGCCTCCGCGGAAAACGTATAAAGCTGCCGCCAGAGCGCGTTTTCTTCGTCCAGTACATACAGCGCGTTCTGCGTCGTAACAAGAAACTTCGCGCCCTCCGCGCGGTTCCAGACGAACAGCCGCTTTGCCGCGCCGGGGTTCGGAAATGCAGCGCTGCCAACCCGCGTATACCCTTTTGCAACGCTGAGCCGCCCGCCGGAGGTGTCCATGTTGCAAGCGTCCGGACTTTCGCCGTCGTTGATGCGGTTTTCCGTCGCGCCCTGGTGCAGTCCATAGAACATCGGGATGCGGTATTGCCGTAACGCCATGGTTTCACAACCTCCTCAAACGCAGTTTTGCAGCGTGAACGCGTCCAGTTCGCCGCGGTGCGCGCGCATGCAGCGCTTGGCCGCGTTGTAGAGTTCGAAGCAGGCGCGCGCGGCGTTCACGCTCGCGGCGTCGCCGGCGGCCCGTTCCCGCCCGACCGCATAGCCGATCAGCGCCCCATGACACCATTCCGGCAAGTCGGGCACGTCCGTATCGACCTTGAGCGACTCCGGCATATACCGGTACGTCACCTGAATCGCCCCGTCGTCCACGGCGGGCACACGCAGCTTTTCGCTGCTGAGCCCGTAGTAAAAGGGAAGCCGCACGCTTTCGCGATTGAGTGCAAGCACCTTCACCACCGCGCGCGGCAGGCCGCTTAAATCCAGCGTCCCGTCCGTAAGCGTCAGTTCGTCCGTTCTGCGCGGCTGGAGTTCGCTGGTCAGGTCGATAATCGCGTCGTTGAGATAGCGCGTGAGCTTGTCTCGCCAGGCTTCGAGGGTCTGCGCGTCCGTCCCGCGGTCGAGCTGGAGCAGCGCGCCCGTGAGCAGTTCCTTGAGCGTCATGGATCATCCTCCTCACGATACCTTTTTGCCACCGCTTTTGCGGTATGCCTTCACGCGCGCTTCGCTCTCGACCCGGACCGCCGCGCTCTGCGCAATGAGCCGGGCAAGG
>CAYTHS010000117.1:0-7720 GCA_964437665.1 uncultured Oscillospiraceae bacterium | reverse complement strand
GAGAACATTGTAGATCGTAAACCGTTTGAGAATCTTGTGCCGATCTTCCCGTTTGAACGGTATACGCTTGAGTGCGAAGGGCTGAACAACCTTGCCATCCGGTTGATCGATCTGATTGCACCGATCGGAAAAGGCCAGCGCGCGATGATCGTATCGCAGCCAAAGGCGGGGAAAACTACGCTGCTGAAGAATATTGCCAAAGGAATCTCTACGAATTACCCGGATTCACATTTGATCGTTCTGCTTATCGACGAGCGCCCTGAGGAAGTTACGGACATGCAGCGTTCGATTAAGGGCGAGGTGCTGTATTCAACGTTTGACGAATTGCCGGAGCATCATACCCGCGTTGCGGAAATGGTGCAGGAGCGCGCGATGCGGCTGGTTGAGATGGGTAAGGACGTCGTTATCCTGCTTGACAGTCTGACACGGCTTGCGCGCGCATATAACCTTACGATTCCGCCGACGGGGCGCACGCTTTCCGGTGGTATGGACCCGGGCGCGCTGCATAAGCCAAAACGCTTTTTCGGGGCGGCGCGTAAAATCGAAAACGGCGGCAGCCTGACCGTAATCGCCACCGCGCTGACCGAAACAGGAAGCCGTATGGACGACATGGTATATGAAGAGTTTAAGGGCACGGGCAATATGGAGATTCACCTTGACCGCAAACTCAGCGAGCGTCGCATATTCCCGGCGATCGATATCTATAAATCCGGTACGCGCAGAGAAGATCTTCTGCTTAGCGCGGAAGAACTCGAAGCGGTGCAAACCATCCGGCGGGTACTTTCCGGTGGGAATCCTGCGGACGTGACGGAACATCTGATCAGCATGCTGGAGAAAACGTCCACCAACGAAGCTTTTTTGCAGAAGCTAAAGGATTGGATCAGCATATACGAGAAGGACGGCTATACTACGATGTCCACCAGCCGGTACGGAAAATAGGGTTATTGCGTGACATAAAGCGGCGGCAGAACTGCAGAAAATATGAAATAAACACGACATTTCGGAAAAACCGAAAAAACCGGTTGATTTTTTTGCCGCGCATGGTTATAATAGCCGATGGTAGTGTTTATAAGGGAGTGAACTAGCATGAAAAAGGATATCCATCCCAAATTTGGCGAAGCTACGGTTCGCTGCGCATGCGGCGAAACCTTTACGACCGGTTCCACCAAAAAGGAACTGACCGTTGAAATCTGCAGCAAGTGCCATCCGTTTTTCACGGGTAAGCAGAAGCTTGTGGACAGCGGCGGCCGTGTGGACCGCTTCAAAAAGCGTTATGGACTGTAAGCAATGAAGTGAAAGCCTTCCCGCCTAGGGAGGGCTTTTTCTTGCCGGTGACTACTATATATGGTACAATAAACAACGCAAAAATGAAGATGTGTCTTTTTCTGGTCGATGTTGATGATAGATGCGTCGGAAAAAAGAGGACAAACGAATGAAGAGATGCTCGGTCGGCGGCCAAGCGGTCATGGAAGGCGTTATGATGCGTACCCCGGACGGCGACGTTGCCTTGGCGGTGCGCAAAGCCGACGGTACGATCGAAACCGAATACAGCTCCAAAAAGAAGGGAAAGCAATCCCCGGCGCTCAAGTGGCCCGTCGTGCGCGGCGTTGCCGCGTTTGTCGACGCGCTTGCCACCGGCATGAAAATGACGATGCGTTCCGCTGAACTGTACGGAGAAGGGGAGCAAGAGGAACCGAGCCGATTTGAGAAGTGGCTTGCCGAAAAAACAGGCAAATCCGCTATGGACGTCGCGATTGCGGTAGCCGTGGTACTTGCCGTCGGGCTCGCGGTCGCGTTGTTCGTATTTATTCCGTCGCTGGTGTCGCAGTTGATTCCATGGGCGGACGCAACGCCGCGCATCTGGAAGAGCCTTGCGGAGGGATTCGCCCGTCTGCTGGTGTTCCTGATTTATATTTCAGCGATTGCGGCGATGAAAGATATTCGGCGCGTTTACATGTATCACGGCGCGGAGCATAAAACCATCGCCTGTTACGAGCACGAAAAGGAGCTTTCGCCGGAAAACGCCATGCATTATTCAAGGCTGCATCCACGTTGCGGGACGAATTATCTGTTCCTGGTTATGGCGGTTTCCATTTTGTTTTTTGCGGTGCTCCCGTATGCCGAAAACCTGCTGCTTCGGTTGCTGACCCGTCTGATATTTCTACCCTTGGTAGCGGGGCTCGCATATGAAGTGCTCAAACTGGCCGCCGCTTCGGACAAGCTATGGGCGCGCATCATCCGCGCACCTGGGTTGGGTCTGCAGTATCTGACTACGCGCGAGCCGGACGCGGATATGATAGCAGTAGCGATAAAGGCGTTCAATCTCGCGATGAGCGGCGGAAAAAGCGACGCGGCGTTTGGCGAAGAATTGGAAGCGCGGGAAGAACAACCGGACGGGGATATCGCTGAGGAGCCTGATGCAACGTGAGTATGACCGTCGCGGAAACGGTTCGCCTGACAAAACTCAGACTGGAACGGTTTGCGGGTGAGGAAAGCGACCGGGAAGCAAAGCTTATGGTTGCGGAAGTCATCGGAGCGGAAGCGGGCGCGTTATCCGTGCATACATGGATGGATGTTGCGGACGAGCAGCTTACAGCGTTGGGCGCGATGATTGCGCGCAGGGAAAAGGGCGAACCGCTCCAATACATTCTCGGCGAATGGGCGTTTATGGGGCTTCCCTTTTTAACCGACCGGCGCGCTCTGATCCCGAGACAGGATACGGAGTTGCTCTGTGAGACGGCGCGGGAGCGTATCGCTTCGCACGGATACCGGACGGTACTCGACCTATGCACAGGCGGAGGCTGTATTGCTATCGCGCTGCAAAAGCTCACGTGCGCACTCGTGACGGGAGCGGACATAAGCGTGGATGCGCTTGCGCTCGCCCGGGAAAACGCGGCGCTGAACGAAGGAGAAATCGCTTGGATCGAAAGCGATCTATTCAAAAATATTCCGGGGAGGTACGACCTGATCGTGTGCAATCCGCCGTATCTATCACGGAACGATATGGAACACCTGCAGAAGGAAGTTGCGTTTGAACCTGCGCTCGCGCTGTTTGGAGGCGAAGACGGGCTTGCGTTTTACAGAAAGATTGCAGGAGAGTACCGCGAACATATAAACCCGGGTGGAACGCTGCTTCTGGAAATCGGCTACATGCAGGGGGAAAGCACGGCGGAGTTATTTGCAAACGGTGCGAAAACGAGGGTGCTCAACGATCTGTGTGGAAATCCGCGCGTGTTGATTGTCGAGACGGACGAACAAAAATAAGATTGCCGGCGCGCGGCGGAGTCCGCGCGCTTTGCGAGCAGGCCGGGCGTGAGAACGCGAGGCCTATGCCGGAGGAAATATGCTGGAAAAACTGAAGGGAATCAAAGAACGGTACGATCTGCTTTCCGGGAAGATGGCCGATCCGGACGTGATACAGGATCGCGACGCTTGGCGCGAGATGGCCAAAGAGCGGGCTTCGCTGGAAGAACTGGTGGCTGCGTTTGACGAATATACGCAAACGCAAGCTTCCCTTGAAAGCTGTAAGGGCATGCTGGGCGAACATCTCGATGCAGAGATGAAGGAGCTTGTTCATTCCGAAATTCAGGAACTTGAGCAGAAAATCGAATCTACGGAAGAGAAGCTGCATGTTTTACTGCTTCCGAAGGATCCAAACGATGAGCGGGACGTAATTTTGGAAATCCGCGCAGGAACGGGAGGAGACGAGGCATCATTGTTTGGTGCGGACCTTCTGCGCATGTATCTGCGCTACGCCGAACGCAATGGTTACAAAGCGGAGTATCTTTCCAGCAACATGACCGACATGGGCGGTGTGAAGGAAGTCGTGCTCTCCATCGGCGGGAGGCGCGGCGCTTATAGCAGGCTGAAATATGAAAGCGGCGTACATCGTGTACAGCGTGTACCGGAAACGGAGTCCCAGGGCCGGATTCATACCAGTGCCGCGACCGTCGCGGTGCTGCCGGAGGTTGACGACGTACAGGTCGATATTAAAGAGGGCGATCTTCGCATCGACACGTACCGATCGAGCGGCGCCGGCGGGCAGCATGTCAATAAAACCGAATCCGCAATCCGCATCACGCATCTGCCGACAGGAATGGTGGTCTCCTGCCAGGACGAAAAATCACAGCTCAAGAATAAAGAGCAAGCTATGCGCGTATTGAAAAGCAGGCTGTACGAGTATTATCATTCCGCACAGGAGGCGGAACGTGCAGGCGCACGGAAAAATCAGATTGGATCTGGCGACCGCAGCGAGCGCATACGGACCTATAACTTCCCGCAGGGCAGAGTAACGGACCATCGTATCGGGCTGACGCTTTATAAACTGGAAGCATTTCTGGACGGTGACATGGATGAATTGATCGACGCATTGATTCTGGCCGAGAGAAGCGCAATGCTTTCCGGGGACGCGGAATAAGATGGAACGCGCAATGCAAACCGAAAAAGAATATGAGACGCAGATCGTCAATACGGAGTGTCAGATGGAAGCCGGCACGAAGCAGGCGGCAAAGCTGATTCTCAACGGGGAACTTGTCGCTTTCCCGACGGAGACGGTATACGGACTCGGCGCGAACGGTTTGGACGGCGAAGCGATAAAAAAAGTTTTTGCAGCGAAAGGCCGACCGGCAGACAATCCGCTGATAGAACATGTGGCAAGGCGCAGCGACGTGCGGAAACTCTGGATGCATATGCCGAAACAGGCGAACGCGCTGATGGATGCATTCTGGCCGGGGCCGCTTACGCTGATTGCGCAAAAGAGCGACAAAGTGCCGGAGGAAGCAACCGCGGGGCTGGATACGGTTGCTGTGCGCATGCCTTTGAACAAGACAGCGCGTTCACTGATCGCAAAGGCCGGCGTACCGATTGCCGCGCCGAGCGCAAACCGCTCAGGCAGGCCCAGCCCAACCACGGCACAGCATGTACTGGAAGATATGGACGGCAGGATTCCGCTGATTCTGGACGGGGGCCCCTGTAAATACGGCGTGGAATCGACGGTTCTTTCGCTTGTTGGAAAACCGACCATCCTTCGGCCGGGCGCCGTAACGAAAGAGATGATTGAGGCCGCTGTCGGCAGTGTAAACGTATCGGGCAGCGTGCTCAGCCCGATGAAGGAAGGCGAAGTCGCGGCGTCGCCCGGCATGAAGTACAAACATTACGCACCTGAAGCGGAAGTGATTGTCGTAACCGGCGAACCGGAAAGAGTTGCACGCACGATCAACACCCTCTACCGGCAGGCGGAAACGAACGGCGCTGCATGTATAATTGCCGCGACGGAGCAGACGAAAAACTTCTATCGGGGTAAGAAATATGTTATACTCGGCGATAGGGAAACGCCGGTTACGCTGTGCGCAAACCTTTTTTCCGCGCTGCGGAGGATGGATAAAAGCGCGGATATGATATTTGCGGAAGGAATCCCTGCGGAAAACGAGGGGCTGGCTTATATGAACCGCTTGCTGCGTTCCGCCGGTTTCCATGTGATAGAAGCCGAACAGGGGAAGATTGAATAATAATGAGGGGCGGCACGATATGAAGATTGCAATTGCATGTGACCATGGCGGCTATGATCTGAAGGAAAACCTGGCGGAGTATCTGAGAGAACAGGGACATGAGGTGAAGGATTTCGGCAGCTACAGCAAAGAGAGCATCGATTATCCCGATTTCATCTTCCCGGCCGCGGAGGCGGTCGCAGGTGGTGAATTTGAGCGCGGCGTAGTGGTTTGCACGACCGGCATCGGCGTCAGCATCTGCGCGAATAAGGTTGCCGGGATTCGCTGTGCGCTCTGTTCGGACGAATATTCCGCACGGATGACGCGTATGCATAACGACACAAATATGATCGCTTTCGGCGGCAATGTAACGACGGCTGTGCGCGCGCGAGAAATGCTGGATATCTGGTTAAAGACTCCGTTTTCCAACGGGGAACGGCACTGCAGAAGGATTGACAAGATAAGTGCGTACGAACTGAAACGCTGAAAATGCGGCTTATACAGATTTAAACATGCATTAAGGAGGCCCTATATGTCAAAAGTAACCACAATCGACCATCCGCTGGTACAGCACAAACTTTCGCTGCTGCGGGATAAGGACACCGGCTGCAAAGCGTTCCGCGAACTCGTCTACGAACTGGCCATGCTTATGGCTTATGAAGTAACGAGAGATCTTGAACTCAAGGAAATCGAGATCGAAACACCGATCTGCAAAACAAAGGTGCAGACGCTTGCCAACGAAAAAATCGCGGTCATTCCGATTCTTCGTGCGGGACTTGGCATGGCGGACGGTATCATGAGCCTGATTCCCAATGCGAAGATGGGCCATATCGGACTCTACCGCAATCCGGACACACTGATGCCGACCGGATACTACAGCAAACTCCCGCAGGATATTGCCGAACGCGAGACGATTATTGTCGATCCGATGCTGGCAACGGGGAACTCCGGCAACGAAGCTATCCGTATTCTTAAGAACGCGGGAACGAAAAGCATCCGTTTTGTTTGCCTGATTGCCGCGCCGGAGGGTGTCGAGGCGATGCGTAAGGCAAATCCCGACGTAGATATCTACGTCGCCCACATCGATGAAAAGCTCAACGATCACGGATATATCGTTCCGGGTCTGGGCGATGCTGGAGATCGTTTGTTCGGCACAAAATAAACAGTCGACGCCGGCAAGACAGCCCGGCCAGCGAGCCTGTTTATGACGGCGTTGGGATTTATACGAAATTTGTTCGTATATTTTATGGATTTCATGTAATTTTTTTTTAAGATAAAAAAGTGCGTAGAAGCGCAGGATCTTTCAAATCGAATGGATACCGCTGCTTAAAGAGCGTTTTGCGCTCTTTAAGCCATATGCGGGGCAAACGGGTTTTGACGGATTGACTGCAGCATACGGAGGTTGATTATGCGATCGATAATCGATGAAATCGCAAAAGCCGAATCCCGGGCGGACGAGATTCGCCTCAGCGCGGTCGTTAAGGCGCGCGAGATGACGGCGGGAGCAAAGGAACAGGCCGAAAAGGCGCTTGCGGCGCTTGACGTGGAAGAACGCAAAAAAACCGAAACTGCGCTGAAACAGGCACAGGAAAAGGGCGAAAAATCGGCGGAAGAAGCGCTTGTCGGCATGGAACGCGAAGCGGACGAACTTTGCGCGCGCGCCGAGCAGCGGCTTGACGGCGCGGTCAGGTATTTGGTTGATAAGGTGTTAAGCAGGACATGATTGTTCAGATGAAACGCATGACGCTCGTCGCGCACAAGGACGACGAGGCGCAGCTGCTGCAGGCTCTGCAGGCGACACAGGCCGTCGAGATTTTGGAAGGCGCGCCGCAGGAAGCCGGGCAGGCCGCGCTTGAGCAGGCGGAAGAAAACGTAGAGAAATTAAGCGACGCGCTGAGTACGCTGCGCCCGTTCGGCGAGAAACGCAGCCTTTTTGAGGCGAAGCCGGAAACGAGCGTTGCGCGAATCGGCAGGATACTTCCGAAAGCGATTGCTTTTTCCGATAAATTAGACACGATTGCGCATGATCTCGCATCGACGAAATCTGAAATCGAAAAGAACGAAGCCTTGATCGCTTCGCTTCGTCCGTGGGAGAATTTCCCGGCCGACATGCAGACGTTTCAGAGCGTACGGGGTATTAAATATTTCATTGGACTGATCGCCGCGTCGGATGTTGAAAAACTCGAAGATATCGATGCATGTGCGGAATACCAGCTTTTCAATGAGGGCGTCGT
>CAYTHS010000116.1:0-7852 GCA_964437665.1 uncultured Oscillospiraceae bacterium | reverse complement strand
TCGATTTCCGGGAACGCGGGTTCTGCTTTTCTTTTTTCGGTTTCGCCGCTTTCTCTTGTTTCGGTGGTTTGATATATGTCGCATGGATCCATGCTAAAGCACCGGAATCCTTCATAACTTTCATCGGCGCGTTTTCCAGCCGGTTGCCGGTCATGGTGAAATAGCGGCCGAACGCATACATCTCTACGCCGGTTTTGCTGTTTTTATTCCCGCCGGAAGGGATCGTTCCATGAAAGAACAGGTGTAAGCCCTCGCCCGACGGGCTGATCTCCGTGTAGGTCGCTGCCTTTGAGATAATCGTAGCGGCCGTTTCGTTCAGCGTACCGGTGTCTTTGTTACGACAATGGTCGATATCCACGCCGACGAAATCGTCGTCGTTCGTGAACACGAACCCAAGGCCGGTGTAATTGTATTTTTCGCACGCCATCCGCGCTTCCTCCAGCGTGCCCCAGGTCGTCGGGTCGATGGACGACGCGCGGCGGCTCGAGTGCGGAGAGTATGGCGTTTTATTCGGCCGGTCGCCCTTCATGCTCGGCTCCAACCGCCAGCAGATCCACTGACGGCGCTCAGCGAGTTCCTGCGGGAATGTTCCGTTTTCGTGCACGCTTTTTCACCTCTTTACACTCGTTGTTGAAGTACCGGACCGGGATGCCATGTACTATCGCATATGCGATCTCCCGCTTCATGCCGCTGCTCACCGCTGGGCCGAACGCCCACAGTTCGTCGCAGACGTCCAGCAGTATCAAGCCCATGCGAATCCCAGCGTCGCGCTCCACGGGCTTTCTGTCTTCAAGAAAGCGCGGGAACAACAGATGCGGCGTAATCGGCATGCGGCCGCAGAGGAATACGAATCGCGAAAACATGCGCGCGTTCTGCACATTCTGTTTCACGCACCCGGCATATGGGGAACAGACGAATACCTTCTTCAAAGGTTCTTCGGGAGTTCCCAGGAGCGCTTTCAGCTTTTTCTCGGATAAAATGCATGCGGGCAGCGGCGCGTTGATCTGCTTGATTATTTCCCGCATATTACACGCTCCGATCTTTCCAAATATCCTTGGTAATTGTCATATCGTCTTCTCCTGTTCAGCTTTGCCTGCGGGGAGCAGTTTCCCGCTCCCCTGCATATTGTCCTTATTGCATGGGATCGATGATCTCCCCGGTATCCGGGTCGATCTCAGCCGGAATATCGACGAATCCGTCCTGATCCGCGGCGAAACCCAGCTTCTTGTCGTACGCCTTGATCTGCTCGGCCATTCCGGCGACGATCGGCAGTTCCTCGGCCGTCAATTTCCTTGCAAGCGAGAACTGCGCCTGGGAGTAAGCGAGTCCGCCGGCGTTGACCGCTTTCTTCAATGAGAATTTCGTCACCACACCTGCGGAACGCTGCCCTTTACTCAGCAGACGCTGAATATAGCGGGTGAACTCCTTGAGCGACCCAGTCGGCAGCGACAGCACAAGTGGGAAAACTTCGCCCTCGCGCAGGATGTACAGCCGCCTGCGGTTTTGGCAGGCCTTCGAGCCGTTCTCCCCGGTGCCGAATTGATTCAGGCGGCACTTGGAACACAATCCGCCGGGATCGCCCTCGCCGGTCACGCCGTCGAAGCTGCCGCAGTCGGGCGGCGTGTTCCCACCGGTATATTTCTCCTTGTAGTACGCAAACACCGGGTGGTGATACAGGATCACGCCGGTGAATTCCTTGATCGTCTCCGGTTCGTCCGCATCCTCACCGGGCAGTTCGAACACCGTGCTGCCGCCCGACGGAATTCGGATCCGATCGAACGTGAGCGATAACCCGTCGAGTTCCTCGGTCATGGTCTCATCGAGGTTAAAATCAGCGAGCTGGGAGAAAGCGTTGGTGTGGGTGGTCAGTTCTGTGTTATTCATGGGGAATCTCCTTTCATCTGGCGGCTTTTCGTACGCCAACCGTTGTTTTTTCGAATACGTTCACGAGACCGTCCAGCCAGGAAGGCAGGACGTCTTCGTTCTCCGCAGTCTGTTCTTTTACGAACGCCGAGAGCGAGTTGGCGTTGACGGTTTCATACACAAGATCGCCGAACCCTGCGCTGCGCAGCGCCGTAAACAGTTCTTCCTTCCGCCCGGCTACCGCCGACGCGCGTGTTGTGCTGGTCAGGCAGAACATCGTGCCATTGCGGGTGAAGTTCTGCGTCTCGGCGTCGGCCATCCGCTGTGCGAGGTCGGCGTCCACGCGGTCGATTTCAAGACCGACCGTTTTGAGCTCGTCCTCCAAGTGCTTTTTTGTTTCTTTCAGTTCGCGCAGCTGATCCGCCAGCGTGAACAGGTCGTTTGATTCCATATTTCTCCTTTCAGGGTGTGTCGAACGGATTCTTTCCCGCCCGGCAGTCGTCGATCAGGGTTCTCGCCAGATTCGCCTTATCGCGCAGCGCTTTGAGCACCTTTAGGTCGACCGTGTTTTCCGCAACGAGGTAGATGTAAGTACAAGGATTTCGCTGCCCAACGCGATGAATGCGCGCTTTCGTCTGTTCAAAGTTCGACATGCTGTAATCCAACGAATAAAACAACATCTTGTCGCCGGCGGTCAGCGTAATGCCGAGACCGGCCGTCGCGATCTGGCCGACGAACATGGTCACCTCGGGATCCGTCTGAAACAGCCGTACCTGCTCGTCGCGATCCTTCATCGCGCCAGTGATCAACGAGAATCTGATCGCTTTCCTGTCCAACATTGCGGTAATGGCATCGATCTCGGGCAGGAATCGCGCGATGATCACGAGTTTGCCGCCTTCCTGCGCCGCGCTGTCCACGATGTCCGAAAGCGCGTCCAGCTTCGCGGAGCTGACCCGTTCCACGCGGTCCGTTTCATCCCCGCGCAGAAACCCACCGGTCAGCTGCGAGAGCCGTAACAGTCGGGTCAGCACGTTTGCCGCGGTGATCTCACTGGCTTTGATCTTGGTATAACTATCCCGAACCAAGTGCTGATACAGTTTCCTTGCCTGCGGCTCCAACTCGACCTGCTGGACAATCTCCGTCGTTTCCGGCAGGTCGAGGCACTCCGCTTTTGTCGCGCGGAACGCGATGCTGTGTATCCGCCGTGTCAGCTCGTCCGCCATGTTCACCTTCAGAACAGGCGTATGATTGCCGTAGCCGACCATGTCGAAGTACCGGTTGCGGAAGGCATAGAAGCTGTTGCCGAACACCGCCGGATTCAGGAACTTGTACGGACTGAACACGTCGATGGCTTTGTTTGTGATGATCGTTCCCGTCAGCAGCATCCGGTATCGCGCTTTCGCGCCGAGCCGATGCATGCACTTGCTCGCCGCGATATTGTGGGTTTTGATCTTGTGCCCTTCGTCGCAGACAATGAGATCGGCGTCCCATGCGGCGAGTTCTTTTTCCAGCCGCCAAGCGGATTCGTAGTTGATGACCGCGACCTGCAAACCCAAAGTCGGTATTTGTCGCAGATTCTCGATTTTCTTGGATTCGCTGCCGTTCAGAACGACCAGCGAATACTCGAAGCACGCGAACTTGCGAAATTCCTCCTGCCAGACACCGAGAATGGATAGCGGCGCGACGATCAGCATTCTCTCGATCTTTTGATTGAGGAACAGTCTCCCGGCGACCGCTATCGCGGTTAGGCTCTTGCCAGTTCCCATTTCCATGAGCAACGCAACTCCGCGACTCGCCGGCGGATCGTGCCCTGTAACTCCAAACAAACGGCAGGTAAATTCATATGCCCGCCGCTGGTGTTCATACGGATGCGCCTTGATCGGCATCCGGTTGCTATCTTTTTGTTCCATGTGTCCTTCCCGAAGGGGCAATAGCGTTTGGAATCCGCTCCTATTATTCCGTCCCGGAGCCGGGCGCGCGTCAGCCGGTCGTTCTCACCCACAGGTTCTTCGCCTCCCCGCTTCCCGCCGGGCCGTGTTCTGGGACGTTATCCTCGACTGCACGGGAGTATCTTTCATGTGTTGACTGACGCGCCGGATATTTAATTGTCAAAGTGCTAAAAATAACCCCTTCACCGTTAGGTCACGGGAAGGGGTTAACCTCTACAGTTTTTCTAAAAGTTTTTTTAAAGATTTTTTTGCACGCCATGCATTTTGCCAAACGCTCTCCTCGCGAACGCCGAGTCTTGCGGCGTATTCCGCAGGAGAAATTGGCCGATCGGAAAAGTAAAGCGAAAAAAGCAATTCTTGTTGCCGTGGTTTCAATTTGCGGAAGGCCGCCCAGAATTCAGCCGCGCCTATCTTGCCAATTGCGATCCATTCTGTGCTTAAGCCTTGATCTGCGAAGCACTGACCTTCATATTCCATGACGCTGAGCAGGGTATGCCGCCGTGTTTCCTTTTTCGTGTTGTTGTATTCCTGTCGATCCAGTTCTTCCAGCGCGTCCGCAACCTCCTGCTCAACCTCCACTTCCTCGATATGTCCGTCTGCAAAGCGATATGCGATTTTGATCCGTTCCATTCGTCCGGCTCCTTTCGTTCAGAGCCAGACGATCGGCGCGTTTTTGAGCGCACGAAAAAAAGGACCCGGCGGCGCGGCACAAAAAGCGCCGCTCGTCGGGCCCTATTCAGTTGTATTGTGTGCTATATCCTAAACCCCTGAGGGCGGCAGCCGGAAGATCAGTTAACGAGTTCCGTCAGCCACGGCGCAACCGGTTTGCCGATCAGCCGCGCGTTCAGATAAGCCATCTCCAGCGTCAGGCAGGTATGGCCAAGATAGTATCCGTCCATTGGCGTCAACGTCATGGCAAGATCTGGATGCTCCGCGTCCAGAAGACAGAGCGGTAGTAAGAACTGTACTTTGCCTTGATACCCCTGTGGGATGACGATACCGGGTTCAAACGATGCTTTCCGCCGCGCCAACTCGACGGCGGTTTCAAGCAACAGCGTAAGGTTTTTTGTCCGCTGGACCTCGATTGGCAACCGCGCGAAGTTATCCGGGTCGCAGAGGATATGATCGACATTCACGCGAATCTCCCAACCAGGCAGGTATGCCATGCCACTGGTCGGCAATAAGAACATCGGCTTATCCGGCAGCGGCTGAACATACTTCATATCCGGTGCGACGTCGTTGAAAAAACCTCGGAAATACCAATCGAGCATGGTGTCTTTGCGCTTGTTTCGAGTAAAGCACCCGTAGATGCTCTTATAGTTCTTCGTGTAAAGCCCCGTGTGAAAACATGCCTTTTCATTTCTTAAGTAGAAAATCTTGTCCGCATATTCTGGATCGGACTCATATTGAAAATTGTTGAAATCGATGACTTGCTTTTTGAAAACGTAATTCACATACTTTTCCAGGATTGGCGTGTCTGTGTTCTTTGGCGGCGATAAAGGCCGTGTAAACCGCCATGACTCGGGTAATGCCAAATCGGCCAATGTGAGTAGTTGGTCATACCAGTTGGGTACATAAGCGAATTCGAACAAATCCGGATAGATCATTTGTTAATCTCCTTCCACTTAGGAATTTCTTCAATCAATTTTAATTTCAACATTTGGTAGGCATCTTGAGAAAAAACCTTCTCTTCATGTCCGTCCTTATCCCGGCGGACGATGATTGAAAGAAACATCATATAGGGTTCGTATTCGTTCAAAACCTCATCCATTGCTTTTTTATCGCCGGAAACAGCGGCTTTGATCGTCTCGTATTTCAGATTCATGTCGTACTCCAACCAACGCCGTCGGCAAAGCGAAGGCGAAGACGTATTGTTTATCAGGTTGATTCGCGAATCAGCGACAACCACTTTTTTATCTTTTCAAACGCCCGGCTGCGGATGTTCCTTACCGTCCGGTCGGTTACTTTCAGCTCTTTGGCGATTTTCAGATCCGTCCATTCGAGCCAGAAACCAAGTATCAGAACGCCTAATTCGCGTTCTTGCAAGCTTTGCATCGCTTGCAGTAATAGTTCATTATCTAGTTGGTAGGATCTATTTTTATATGCAACATATAAATGATCCCCTTCATAAACGTCCCGCTGCGCACTGGATTTCTTCACATATGTTTCGGGATATTCCGTTAAGAACTCGTGTCTATCCTGAACTGACATATGCTTCATGTAATTACGAATTGCATTGCGAAGAACCGTATGGCAATAGCTGTCAAACAGCGCGCACGAAGAAGCTTTTTCTTGTTCAGAAAGCATTGCTTATCCTCCGCAATATGCAATTTTCAAGGTCTCTATTTACCCCTCTATATAACAAGAACAACTCAGCTTCACAAATCCGGAAAGAAATTCGAGCTGAAAAATAATATATTTTCCTCGCGCTTCGATGACCATCTGCTAAACACAAAATCATAACAAAACACGATAAATACCAAAAACAAAACGACCCACACAACTATGGGCCGAATAGCGTATTTTTTAGGTTTCAAAATGAAATTCGTTTTATGCCCAGTGGCTTTATTTATGGACGAAAAGTTTTCACCAGGGCCTAATATATCTCTTGCCGCAAATCCATTTACGTGTTCCCGCTGATGCTGCATTTGTTTGCAATGTGGTCGTCGAATAAAAACTGCGTGAGAGTTGCGCAAGTTCTTGAGGAGTTTTCCCCGCTAATGTCATTCCTCTGTCAATTGAAAAATGAACCCACTTGGCCACGCAAGTTTCCTCAATGAGGAATTCTATGTGTTTGCTCGACATATCTTCCCCCCAGTTTTTTTTGACCATCGTTCGAATAAAACGGCTTACATTGGGCAATACTCTTTTCCAAGTTTCAACTCGCAGTTTTCAATTAATATCCCCTCCGCTTTCCCAAGAATAAAAAGCATAGGGAACTTTATCGAATCGGATTACGTCAGGCGGAATAGATTCGCCAAGCACATGGGATAGAATTCCCAGTATCAGAGTAAAGGTTTTAAAAATGCAAATTTCTTTTGAAATCATAGTCTGTTATTCCTTAATAAACCACTTTCGAGTTCTGGAGAAGTTTTTGTTTTATGTAAGGTCGAAACCGTTTTTTGAAAATTAACCATCCTTCTCATCACTTACCGAACGATCCTCCGCGCACAGTTGGAGAAGTAATTCATCTGTTTATTGTAACTTCCACAGAATATTGTAATCCGCTAGATTAAACATTTGTTAATACGTCAAAGCAAAAACCAACGACATGTTAATCGTGACTTAACATTCGTTTTTAATACTGATAATTGTCTATTTTTTTGTTTCAAGTGATGCACGATGGGCTTTTTACTAGAAAAGCCTTGTGAAGACCATCTTAATCATAGGTAAAAAACAAGATAGAATAGCAGAAGGAGCGCCGAAATGAAAAAAAGTTTAAGAGAAAGATTTCAAGAGAATGTTGGAACTTTCATGTACGGACGTAACGGCATGGATCAGCTTTCGCAATTTTTACTCTATCTTTCTTTGTTCTTCTTGATTGTTTCTACAATCCTATTTTCTGTTTTGAGTAGAAATACAATTTCAGCAACCATTCTGCAATATACAGCGATTGTGCTTCTTGTTTTGAGTTATTCTCGCGCATTTTCTCGCAACATAGTAAAACGACGCAACGAAAACTTACAATACCTGAAAATTGTTTATTCCATCAGTAATTGGTTCCGTTCGAAACGACATCGTCTAGAAATGCTTAAGAACTATAAGTTCTTTACTTGCCCCGATTGCAAAACAACGCTACGCGTTCCGAGGGGTAAGGGACGAATCAACCTTACCTGTCCGAGGTGTCACGCGAAGTTTGAAGGCAAGAGTTAACATGGATGCCAGCCATATCTACTTAAGTTAACTCCACGCTAGGATTTCCTTTGCGAAGCAACAGTCAAAAAATATAGCACCCGGTGGATCGAGTGCTTTTACGTGTAAGAATGAGAGCGTATCGAAAATTGTGTAAACCTCGATTGTCAGATAAAATAACAACAATG
>CAYTHS010000115.1:0-8351 GCA_964437665.1 uncultured Oscillospiraceae bacterium | reverse complement strand
CGTGATCGCCGCGCTCGATAACCTGGCCGTTTTCCAACACGAGAATGGCGTTGCTGTTGCGCACGGTCGAGAGCCGGTGCGCGATGACAAACACCGTACGTCCCTTCATAAGCTGATCCATGCCGCGCTCAATGAGTGCTTCGGTGCGTGTATCGATGGAACTAGTCGCCTCGTCGAGAATGAGCACCGGCGGATTGGCGACTGCTGCACGGGCGATGGCCAGCAACTGACGCTGTCCCTGCGAGAGGTTCGCGCCGTCGGCGGTGAGCACCGTGTCGTATCCCTGCGGCAGGTGGCGGATGAACGCGTGTGCGTTGGCGAGCTTCGCCGCCTGCTCGACTTCTTCGTCGGTCGCGTCCAGACGGCCATAGCGGATGTTATCGCGCACAGTGCCGGTGAACAAGTGCGTGTCCTGCAAAACCATAGCCAGCGAGCGGCGCAGATCGTCTTTTTTTATCTGTCTGACGTCGATGCCGTCGTATGTGATCGAACCGTGCTGCACGTCATAGAAGCGGTTGATCAAGTTGGTGATGGTGGTCTTGCCTGCGCCGGTGGAACCGACGAATGCGATCTTCTGGCCGGGTTTTGCAAAGAGATTCACGTCCTGCAGCACGTCCACCTTGCCGTCGTAGCTGAAGCTTACGTTATGGAAGCGCACGTCGCCGCGCAGTTCGATATACTCGTATCCGCCGTCTGCGGGGCGCTTCCATGCCCAGCGATTCGTGCAGCAGGGCACTTCTGTGAGGCTGCCCTCGCCGTCCTTCTCGACGTTTACAAGCATCACGCTGCCTTCGTCGATTTCAGGAGTGGAATCGATCAGCTCAAAGATGCGCTCCGCCCCGGCAAGCGCGCTGATGAAGCCGTTAAAGAGCTGGCTTAACTGCGTCAGCGGCTGGCTGAAAGAGCGTGTATATTGCAGGAAAGCTGCAAGCGTGCCGATGTCCGCGCGGCCGATGATGGCAAGCGCCGCGCCCGCGGCTGCTGCAGCGGCGTAAAGCGCATAACTCAGGTTTCCCATGATCGGCATGAGCACCATCGCGTAGGTCATCGCAGAGGTGGACGCCTGACGCAGTTCTTCGTTTTTTTGCTCAAACGTTTCGGCAACGCTGTCTTCACGGCAGAAAACCTTGACTTCGCGCTGGCCTTCGATCATTTCCTCGATGTAACCGTTTACGGTCGCGAGCGACTTCTGCCGCTTTGCAAAATAAAACGCGGACTTGCCGCCAAGCGCCTTGACGATCAGCAGCATCAGTGCGAACACGATCAATACCAGCAGCGTAAGCAGCGGAGAGAGTACCAGCATCATCGCCAGCACGCCCACGACCGTGATTCCACTGGTAATCAGCATCGGCAAGCCCTGGCGCAGCATGTCGCGCAGCGCATCCGTGTCGTTGGAGAAACGACTCATGATTTCGCCGTGCGTCTGCGAGTCAAAATATTTCAGAGGTAGTTTTTCGAGCTTCGCAAACATATCTACGCGCACGGTTTCCAGCGTGGCGGTGGAGATGTTGACGATCATGCGGTTGACGATATAGTTCATCGTCGCGCCGACGCCGTAGACCGCCGCGAGTACGACCAGATAACCGATAAAAGTGCTCAGGTCGGTAGACCCGCTCTTTAGCAGTTCGCTGATGTGGTTGATGATTGGCTTGAGCAAATAGGTGCCCGCAACGCCTGCGCCGGCCGAAACGATGAGGCCAAACGCTACGAATACGAGTTGCCATTTATAACCTCTCAGGTACCCGAACAGGCGTGAAAACGTCTTTCCTACATTTTTTGGTTTTGCAACGGAGCGGCCGTGCGGGCCTCCCATAGGTCCGGGCATGTTACGCCACCCCCTTTTGCTGCGAAGTGTAGACTTCGCGATAGATTTCGTTGGACGCAAGCAGCTGTTCATGTGTGCCGACGCCGTCTATTTTGCCGTCCTGGAGCACCACGATGCGGTCCGCGTCCATGACGGACGTGATGCGCTGAGCGATGATGATCGTTGTAACCGAACCGTGCTGACTTGCAAACGCTTCGCGGATGGCTGCGTCCGTCGCGGTATCCACTGCGGAGGTCGAGTCGTCAAGGATGAGCACCTTTGGGTTTTTGACCAACGCGCGCGCAATGCATAGGCGCTGTTTCTGTCCGCCGGAGACGTTTACGCCGCCCTGACCGAGGTCGGTGTCGTAGCCGTTCGGGAATGAGCGGATAAAACCGTCCGCCTGTGCCGCAACGCATGCGCGCTCGATCTCTTCGTCCGTGGACGCGGGGTTGCCCCAGCGCAGGTTTTCCTTGATGGTGCCGGAAAACAGGACGTTTTTTTGCAGCACCATGCCAATGCTTTCTCGCAGAGTTTTGATTTTGTAGTCCTTCACGTTGTGCCCGCCGACGAGTACCTCGCCGGAAAGCACGTCGTAAAGCCGCGGAATCAGCTGTACCAGCGTGGATTTAGCCGACCCGGAAGCGCCGATGATGCCGATGGTCTCGCCGGAGCGGATCGAAAGGCTGATATGCGAAAGGGCCAGGTTGTCCGGGTCGTCTGCATAGCTGAAACATACGTCCCTAAATTCCACGTCGCCGTTTTCGACGGAGAGATCCGCTTTTGCAGCGTCGTCGTTGATGGCGGGCGTTTCGCCGAGCACTTCAAGGATACGCTTTGCCGACGCGCTTGAGAGCACTAGATTGACGAACACCATTGTGATCATCATCAGCGACATCAGTATCTGTGTAATGTAGCTCAAAAAACTCATCAGTGCGCCGGTCATGAGGCGTCCGCCGAGGATGTCGTTTCCGCCTACCCACAGCACCATCAGGATACAGGCGTACATCGAGATTTGCATCAACGGCATGGCGAGCACCAGAACGCGTTCCGCCTTCCGCTGCGCGTTTTTGAGCGCGGCGGCGGCGTCACTAAACTTGACGGACTCGTAGTTGCCGCGGACGAATGCTTTCACGACGCGGATGGCGACGAGGTTTTCCTGCGTTCGCGCATTCATGAGGTCGTACTTTTTCAGCATAGCCTCAAAGCGCGGAAAAGCGGTTTTGGTTAACAGCGCCATGGCGATCCCAAGGAACGGAATTGCGCAGAGGATAATGACAGAAAGCCGTGTGCTGATGCGCAGCGCCATAACGGTCGCAAGAATCAGCATAAAGGGTGCGCGCGCCAGCATGCGGATGATCATTTGGAACGCCTGCTGCACGTTGGTTACGTCGTTGGTCAGCCGCGTGATCAGCGAGGGCGTAGTGAAACGGTCGGTGTTTTTAAAGGAGAACGACTCCACCTTTTCAAAAAGTCCCTTGCGCAGGTTCTTTGCAAGTCCGTTCGAAGCGGTGACCGCATATTTTGCACATAGCGCGCCGAAGATCAGCGCGCCGACCGCCATCAGTACCATCAGGCCGCCGGTTCTGAAAATGTATGCGTAATCGTTATTCGGGATGCCGACGTCTACAATCCGCCCCATCAGAAGCGGGATGAATACTTCGAGCAGCACTTCGAAAAGCACGAGCACCGGTGAAAGGATCGCGTAGGATTTGTACCGGCCGATATATTTTGCGATTTTTCTGATCATTGACCGCTTTTTTCCTCCTCAAACCATAGTAAGTCGGATTCTTCATCCTCCGAAAGGTTGCGGGCCATGCGCTCAAGCATGTCGCTGAACAAGCTTAGCTCTTCATCCGATAAACCTTTGAACGTTTGCTCGTCAACTTGATCGAAGACCGCCCGAAACGCTGCTTCGGCAGCGACTCCGCGTTCGGTCACATGCAGGGTTTTGCTGCGCTGATTCTTTGGATTGACGCGCTTTTCCAGAAAGCCGGCCTTTTCAAGCCGCTTGGTGGAGAGGGCTACGGATGCGGGCGAAACGAAAAGCCCGTCCGCCAGCTCGTGCTGAGATGTTTCCGGATGCAGGATCAGATAACGCAGCAGCGGATACTGTCCCGGAACCAGCGGGCATGCGCCGCAGCGATTATGCATATATTTCCTGCGCAGCGTATGCAAGAGCATCAGCCGTTTGCCGAGATCGTACGACGACATGGCAAGTCCTCCTCATTTAAAGTTAAGCGCTTAACAATTAAGCGCTTATCAATATAGCAAACCTTGTTGTCATTGTCAAGAGCGTCCGGTGGTGATATGATGATCAAAACGTAAAAACGCCGGTTTGTCAGTGAAATCGGAATTGTGAAGAAACGGAAACAAGGAAATCGAATGAAAAAAGAAATCCATGGCAATACGGCGGGCGTCCGCGAAACGGTGCTTAAAGAGATGCTTGGTCTGTACGATATGCGGATGTCCGCGGACGAGTTCCTCTCCAACGAGGTCTGTGACCAACTTACGCGCCTTACGTCGCTGATCGGCAGAGAAGTGCTGATTTACGTTTCGCGCGCGGGTGTGATTGAGGATGTGCGCGTGGGTGACGACCACTCCGTTCATATGGAGGAAATGCGTCTTGTGCGCAACATCGACCGCCTCAGCGGCGTGCGCTGCATCCATACTCATCCCAATGGTACGGGGTATCTTTCTGATGTAGACGTCGGTTCGCTTAATGCGCTTCGGCTTGACGGCATGGCGGCCATCGGCGTAAAGGATGGCCGCGCAAGCAGCGTTTATGCCGCGTTCATCGGCGAAATGGTAGGCGAGGAGCGTAAGGCCGTTTGGTTCGGGCCGATGCGCGCAGGGCGTCTGCCGCAAAAACAACTGATGGACGCAATCCTCGAGGCGGACAAGCGGCTGCTGACGGATACCTATAGTATCGCGGAGATCCGGCCGGACCGTGCTGTGCTGGCGGGTATCGAATCGGCGGACGGATACGATACGCTCGGCGAGCTGGCGGCGCTCTGTGAAACCGCGGGCGTCAAGGTTGTTGCAAAAGAACAACAGCGCCGGCGCGCCGTGGACGCTTCCACGTATATCGGCTCCGGCAAGGCGGAAGAACTTGCGCTGACGGCCTCGGCCTGCGAGGCGGACGTATTCGTTTTCGACGACGAGCTTTCCGCAATCCAGCTGAGAAACCTGGAGGCGATACTCGGTTTGCCGATCATTGACCGCACGATGCTGATACTGGACATTTTCGCGCAGCGTGCACAGTCTCGTGAAGGCAAGCTGCAGGTTGAACTCGCGCAGCTCAAATATCGTCTGCCGCGTTTGCTCGGTATGGGAAGGGTGCTCTCCCGGCAGGGGTCGTCCGGCGTGGGTATGCGTGGACCCGGCGAAAAGAAGCTGGAGGTCGACCGCCGCAGGATCAGAAGACGCGTGTTCGAATTGGAGCAGGAGCTTGCGGAAATCGAAAAACAACGCAGCCTTCGCCGTCAGAGGCGTGCTGCAAACCCAAGGCCTGTCGTTGCGCTGGTTGGTTACACAAACGCGGGGAAATCCACGCTATTAAACCTGCTTTCCGGGAGCGACGCGCTCGCCGAGGACAAGCTCTTTGCAACGCTCGACCCCGTGGTGCGCAAATTTTCCCTGCCGAACGGCACGGAGTGCCTGCTTTCCGACACGGTGGGCTTTATTAACAAACTCCCGCACGATCTGGTCAACGCGTTTCGTTCTACATTGGACGAGGTTTGTAATGCGGACCTGATTCTTCATGTAGTCGATGCTTCGTGCGACTACTATGACGTGCAGATGCGCATTGTGGAGGGAGTGCTAGGCTCTCTTGGCGCGCTGGATACGCCGCGTATCGAGGTGTTTAATAAAGCCGACAGAGAGGATGCAAAACCGCGTCCGGGCGGGATCGTCATCAGCGCGGCGACGGGGGACGGAATCGGCGAACTGCAGCACGAAATCGAGGAAGCGCTCGGCAAAGCGCAAGTGAAGATCGATCTTGTCGTACCGTACGATCGTTACGACGCGATGCGCCTGGTCCGGCAAATTGGAACGGTCCTCAGCGAGACACACGAGCAGGATGGTACGCACGTGACGGTCCTGCTTGACGGAAAGGAACTGTGGCGTGTGAGAAAAGCGCTTTTATAATAGCCGAGCAATCACTGTATCTGCATCTGCCCGACATGACGGATCTATCCGGACTCCGGTTGACCGATCGTAAACCGAGGTTCGGATTTTGTTTTTCGGGGGTATAATTGCGGATTGTTCGCATGATGATATATAATGCAGTGTATCATTTGACAGCGTGCTTTTCAGGCGGAGAGAAGAAGTCGCCAATGATGGGAAAACGGATAACGAAACCCTCCGCCCGGACCGCTCCTCGGTCTGGAGAAAGACAGGATCTTTGTGCAGCGTTTGCACAAAAACAGGAATCCCCTGCGCAAGCCAATCGACCGTCTGCGTGAGGAGAGAAAGGGAGAGTATCTGTGTTTGCCGCATTTTTTATTCTTTGGATCGTGTTTAACGGACGCATAACGCTGGAAATTGTATTTGTAGGTGTGGTAGTTTCAGTACTGTTGTCGCTGTTAACCTGCAAAATGACCGGGATAAAGCTGCGGAACGCCATGCTCGGACGAAGCGGTGCATACCGGTATGTGCCTTATCTGTTTCGCTTGATTCGCGAAATCGTGTCGTGCTCACTGCGGGTAATTGTGCTTGTGCTGCATCCGAAACGCGAGGTCAAACCCAAACTGTTTTATTTCGAACCGAAACTTGCGTCCGAAGGCGTCCGTGTGCTGCTTTCAAACTCCATTACGCTTACCCCTGGAACGTTGACGGTCGGACTGCGCGGCGCGAGACTCCATGTGCACGCGTTGGACGCGTCGTTCTCGGAGGGGATTGAAACCAGTGAACTTGTGCGCACGCTCGAACGCATCGACGAGGCCAAGACCAAACGAAGGGAGGCGCGCTCATGACGCAAACAGGGTTTGTCAGCACGTATCTGCTTGGCGTGTGCGTTGTGATCGCGGTGCTGATTCTGCTCAGTCTGGTTCGCGCGATCCGCGGATCCCGTTTTACGGACCGGATTGTTTCCGTCAACATCATCGGTACGCTGACGATCATCATCATGAGTGTGTTATCGGTTTATTTTCAACAGCCGTTCCTGGCCGATATTGCGATCGTATATGCGCTTTTGAGCTTCATTGCGATCGTTGTGCTCACGCGCCTTGTCATTGTGCGGAGGCGCGCCCAGGAGGAACGCGAACGCGCGGAAGCGGCGGTCGAAAAGACGGGGGAGGAAGGGTAATGATACAGACGCTTATCGGACTAATCCTTGTGACCATGGGTGTGTTCGTTGCCTGCGTGGCGGTGCTGGGCACCTACCGTTTCCATTATGTACTCAACCGTATGCACGCGACTGCGCTTTGCGATACGCTGGGACTCCTGCTCGTGCTCGCGGGACTGATCGTGCTGCTAGGGGTCAGCTGGCACTCTGCGAAGCTTGCTGTAATCATCGTATTCATGTGGCTGGCAAGCCCGGTGATGAGTCACCTGACGGGCAGGGCTGAGATATTGACGCACACGCATATTGAAGACGAATGTGAGGAGATACCATATGAGCGTCGTGTTTGAGTGCCTGCTGCTTTTTTCGCTGATCCTCTGCGCGATCTTCGCGCTTACGCAGAAGCGGCTTCTGATGGTAGCGATCATCTATATGGCCTACAGCCTGATCATGACGATCATATGGGCGATGCTGCAAAGCCCGGACCTGGCGATAACGGAAGCCGCTGTCGGGGCGGGCGTGACAGGGATTCTGTTTTTTGTTACGCTCAAGAAAATACATGCGCTCAAGGGGACGAAGGATGAGTAAGAAGGATAGGTCGTTCCGCAGCCATTTTAAAGCGTGGCTTGCCGGGGAGGAAATGCCCCTGCGCGAGCGTCGCGTGCGCACGCTGCGTAAAAGAAGTCACGAGCGTCCGGAACCGGTTCCGGAGGACGTACGTATCAACCGCTTTATCCATCTCTACCATGTCAGCGCGGTGCTGGCTGCCGTGTGCATTGTCGCGGTGCTGCTCTATGCGGTGTTTCATCTGCCGGTGTTCGGCTCGTCGAACAATCCGGCAAGCAATGAGGTTGCGCAGCGATACATCGAACAAGGTCTGGAGGAAACCGGTGCGGTAAACATCGTTTCGGGCATGATTCTCGATTATCGTGCGTTCGACACGTTCGGTGAAAGCAGCGTTCTCTTCCTCGCGATTGCCAGCGCATTGATGCTGCTTCTGCGCGATCGTAACAATATCGTGATCGAAGAAGATGTACACGAAATGCATGAGCGTGTGATTGAGAAGACAAATGAGGACGTGATTCTAAAGCGTGTGGCAAACGTCGTCGTGCCGTGCATCCTGCTGTTCGGGGTTTACGTCGTGCTCAACGGGCATCTTTCGCCGGGCGGGGGGTTTTCCGGCGGATCCATCATGGGCGGCGGGCTGAGTCTGTTTGCGGTCAGCTACGGCCCGGAACGTGTCAAGACTTTTTTGGGCTGGAA
>CAYTHS010000114.1:0-8379 GCA_964437665.1 uncultured Oscillospiraceae bacterium | reverse complement strand
CTAAAGTCAGAAAGATGCAGTTTTGCTGGATCGGCTTGCAGATTGAGACGAAAAACACACCCTAGCTGCGGGAGGGTAATTACCTTCCCGCTTTTTCTTGATTTTCCTGCGGCGGAACCGCACAGATCGAAAATAGTTTCGTAATATTTCGTTGACGCGGCCCGATAATGCGGCTATATTCTGTGTATCAAGTAAAGCAGCGACCGAAAATAGTTTCGGAACACTTCTGCCGTTATACAAAGCGGAATCGGTTATCCTCATCCGGCGCGGCGTTTTGCCGCGACGTCCAAGCAAGGGCGCTTAGAAACTAAAATCAAAACAACCTGGCAATCAATGCGGCGCGTCATACATCCGCCGCATATCCCGATAATTCCGGCGGGCCGCCGGGCGCAGTCTATTCGCAGTATTTGGAGGGAACATCTGGACAATGGAAAAGAAGCACACAGCGAGGAAAATCCTTGAGAAATTCATCGACGTACGGGAAGCGGGCGTATTGATGCCGCTTTTGCTGGCAATCATTCTGTTTGCGGCCAAAAGTGATAAATTCCTGACCGTAAGCAACATGACCAACGTTATGCGCACGGCTGCCTTTACGATGATTACCTGCCTCGGCGAGGCGTTTCTGCTGATCGCCGGGAGTTGGGATATTTCGGTCGGCGGAGTCTACTCTCTCGGCGGCGTGGCGGCGGCGGCGATGATGAGTTATTACAACGTGCCGATCTTTTTTGCGGTGCTGATTGCGCTGGCGATGGGCGCGGTGTTCGGCATATTCAACGGCTTTCTCGTCCAGAAGATCAAGGTTCCGCCGCTGATTGCGACCATGGGCACCATGTATGCCGCGCGCGGGCTCTGCACGGGTTATACCAAAGGCGTTTCCGTTTATCCGCTGCCGGAGAAATTCCTCGCGATCGGCCAGGGCGGCATCCCCATCGGGAATTACGAACTGCCGTATGTAATCGTCATCGCGCTGGTGATGGCGGTGATTGCAGGTCTGGTGTTGCGCTACACCACCTACGGACGGAAGCTTTTTGCGGCGGGCGGCAACGGAGAAGCGGCGCGGCTTGCGGGTATCCCTACCATCCGCATCCGTTTTTCGGCGTTTGTGCTCACCGGCGTGCTTGCCGCGCTGACCGGGGTGCTGATGGCTTCCCGCGTGGGCAGCGCGCAGCCGAACATCGGCTCCGGGTTTGAAATGACGGTCGTCGCCGCGTGCGTGATCGGCGGTATCAGCATGGACGGCGGCGCGGGCTCGATCATCGGCGTTGTGATGGGTTCGTTCTTCATGGCGATGATCAGCAACGGCATGACGCTGATCAAAATCGACGCGTACTGGCAGCAGCTTGTCATCGGGCTCGTTCTGGTGCTTGCCTGTTCGCTCGAATACGTCCGCGAGCGTATCCGCGCCCGCCTGAACATTTAGCGGAGGCGCGCATGGGAAAAACAATTTTGGAAATGAGGGGCGTCACCAAGTCGTTTGGCGCGACGAAAGCCCTGAAAAATGTTTCGATCGATCTGATGGAACGCGAAATCCTCGCCATCTGCGGTGAAAACGGAGCCGGCAAATCGACGCTCATGAAGGTGCTCAGCGGTTCTTACGATCAGAATACGTACGAAGGCGAAGTCCGCATCAACGGAAAAAAATGCTCGTTCCGTACGCCTGCGGACTCCTCCGCCGCGGGCATCGAGATGATCTATCAGGAGATTAGCGTACATCTCGATCTCTCGGTCGCCGAAAATATTTTCCTCGGCCGGATTCCGGTCCGCCGCGGCGTCGTGCAGTGGAAGCAGATGTTTGAAGCGGCAAAGGCATACGCCGACATGGTGGGCCTGAAGATTCCCGTGACGGCGCATCTGCGCGATTTGAGCGCTTCGCAGTGCCAGATGGTGTCCATCGCCCGCGCGCTGAGCCGGAACCCGAAAATACTTGTGCTGGACGAGCCGACTTCGCCGCTGACGGACGCGGAGGTGGAGGACCTCTTCAAAATTTTGTTCCGGCTGCGCGAAAACGGGATTTCCTGTATTTATATCAGCCACAAGATCAAGGAGATCAAGCGGCTGGCCGACCGCGTGTGTATCATGCGCGACGGCTGCCACGTTTGGACGAAACCGGCAGACATACTGAGCGTGGACGAAATTGTCGAAGCGATGGTCAACCGTAAAATCGGCAATATGTATCCCAAAGAAGCCGTACCGGTCGGTGAAGAAGCGTTCTGCATACGGAATCTGCGCGTCAGGCATCCGTATAACAGGAAAAAATACATCGTCGACGGCGTGGACGTTTCTGTGCGCAAAGGCGAAATTCTCGGCCTGGTCGGCCTGGTCGGTTCGGGCCGGAGCGAAACGGTCAACGCGATATTCGGCGCGATCGACGGCAGTTACGACGAGATGCGCATCGAAGGCAGGCCCGTGCGGATCAAAAACCCACGCGACGCAATCAAAAAAGGGCTTGCGCTGCTCAGCGAAGACCGGAAGGTGAATGGCTTCGTCCCGACGCTGAACATCGCGCGCAACGTGACGCTTGCGCGGCTGGACCGGGTGTTTTCTCACGGGCTGCTCAAACGGGAGGCGGAACGCGGGTATGGCAGAGAATATGTCGAGCGCCTGCGCATCAAGGCAAATTCCGAGCGGGACATGGTTACGAGCCTGTCCGGCGGCAATCAACAGAAGGTTGTTCTAGCAAAATGGCTTATGGCGGAACCGAAGGTCCTGTTGCTGGACGAACCGACGCGCGGCATCGACGTCGGCGCCAAGACGCAGATTTATCAGATCATGACGCAGCTTGTCCGGCAGGGAATGGCGATTGTCATGATTTCCTCGGAACTGACCGAACTGGTCGGCATGTGCGACCGGTACCTGCTGCTTGCGGAAGGAAAAATCCGCGCGGAACTTGACCGGGAAGAAGCGGATGAAGAAAAGTTCCTGCGCATCTGCTCCGGCGGGAGTATGTAACGGTTTGACTTACGGTACGAAAAGATTGTTAGTGCCGCGCGCGGGCACGGACATAAATAAAACAGGAGGATCTATATTGATGAAAAAAGCACTTGCATTGATTCTGGTTTTTATGCTTGCGCTGAGCTTTGCCGCCTGCAGCCACAACCCCACGGCGAGCGACGAACCTGCGGCGGAAGCGACCGAAGCGGCCGAGACCGCGGAAGCGGCCGAACCCGCCGAAGCGGAAGAGCAGCCCTACGTTATCCTGGTAAACGCGCTGGTCGGCCACCCCGTGTACGAGCAGCAGGCGGAAGCCGCCCGCAAAGCCGCCGAAGACTATGGCGTGAATCTTGAGATCATCGGGCCGACGTTCGGCACGACCAGCATCGTGACCGACTATATCGCCGCGATGGAAAACGCAATTACGCTTGAGCCGGACGCGATCATCGGCGAGCCGTTCGACCCGTCGCTTTACGAAGTTTTCAATCGTGCGAAGGAGGCGGGCATCCCGGTATTCCTCACGTCCAACCTGCTTGAGGATGAAGACGCGTTTATTTCCTGGATCGGGACCGACAACTACAACTACGGCGTTACCGCGGCGGACATGATCGCCGAAAAGACCGGCGGCACGGCGAATATCTGCGTCGTGATGGGCGACCTTGCAACGACCAACCAGGTCGAACAGCGCAACGGTTTGGAAGAGCGCATCGCCGCGCAGTATCCCGATATGGCGATTACGAACGTGGTCGCGGACAAAAACGACGTTGCCACCGCCATGAGCGTCATCGAAGACACGCTCAACACATATCCGGAAACCAACGTCGTGATCATGCTCGAATCCACCGGCGGCCCGGGCGTTGTGCAGGTCTGTCAGGAGACCGGCCGCACGGACGTGCTGATTCTGGACATCGACGCGGTCGACGCGACCATCGACAACATCTCGGCCGGCAAAGTATGGGCGACGCTGGCGCAGAACTTCTATAAGCGCGGGTATGAGTCCGTCCGCATGGCATACGAATACCTAACCGAAGGCGATGCGGCGACGTTTGCCAAGTACAACGATTCCGGCACGGTGCTCATCGACGAGTCCAACGTGGCGACCTATTCCGAAGACCTCTGGGGCGCGATCGTCTATAAGGGAACGCCCTGGCCGGCAGAATAAACCAAACTTACTCAAAAAACTGCCGGAACGGCGAATATCCGCCGTTCCGGCAACCGGACGTTCGATTCGTCCGCTAGAAGATACTGTTTACGGGTGTGGATGAAATGGTACAATACAGATAATCCTAAATAAAGAGCAAAGCGAGAAACGAAACCGGACAAAACAGCCGATAAGGAAGCACAGCCTATGCCGAAAATGCGCGATATTGCCGAAAAAACGGGGTTGAATATTTCGACCGTTTCCCGTGCGCTTCGCGATGCGCCGGACATCAGCCCGGAAACGGTGACGCTCGTAAAACGCACCGCCATGCAGATGGGTTACCGACCGCGCATGAGCGGGCGGAGCAGCGCGACCGTCGGACTGATCGTTCCGGAGGTGGGCAGCCACTACTATTCCGAAATGGTGGAGACGATCGAGCGTGAGCTGAGAAAATGCGGGTATTCCATGATCGTCGCTATCGGCGGGTTCGACGTCGTCGGCATCCTCACGGCGTTCGACGAGATGCTGCACCACGACGTCTGCGGCATGATCGTCAACGACTGTTTTATTCTGGACGCCAAGGACGATATTCAAAAGCACGATCGCATTGCGCATTCGGTGCTTCCGCTCGTGCTGATTTCGGAGAACAAGGTCATCCTCCCGGTGGATACGATTTCAATTGCAAACGAAATGGCCGTTCGTCAGGCGCTTGATCATCTCATCGAGCTGGGGCACCGCGAGATCGGCTACATCGGCGAATTTGCTTCCGACGTGCGCTATCTGGCGCTGACGAGATATCTCAAAGAACTTGGCCTTCCAGTGCGCGAAAACCATATGAAACGCGGTAGGGAACGCTTTGAACTCGGCGGCTACCTGCGTGCAAAGGAACTGATACAGGAAAAGGACGAGCCGCGCGCGACCGCCGTGCTGGCCTGCTACGATCAGGTTGCGCTCGGCGCGCTGGATGCGTTCGGCGAGGCGGGGATCCGCGTGCCGGAGGACATTTCCATCGTGGGGTTCGACAACATCATCCTCAACGACTATCTGCCGATTCAGCTTACATCCATCTCCAATCCGACCGAGCAGCTCAGCGCGCTTGCGGTCAAGCTGCTGATGGACAACCTGCATGAAAAAGAAAATCACGTGGTGCAGAACGTGTCGCTCCAGCCGAGGCTGGTCGTGCGAAATTCGACGGCGGCGCCGCGCAGCGATAGGGAATCAACACAGGAAAAGGAGAAATAACATGAAAGAAATCGGTTTTGTCTGCTTTGGCGAAGTGAACACGCCGTTCGAACGGCTCCGGATCAAGCACGACGACGCACGGCAAACGCTTGATTCGCTCGGCGGGAACGTGCACGACGCGGGCATTGTCGTCGACGACGCAAAATACGAGACCGCCGACGCCGCAATCGCAAAATTAGCCGCGCAGGAACTGGACTGTCTGATCCTCTGCGTTGCGGGCTGGGTCCCGACGCATGCCGTGATTCGTGTTGCGGACCGGTTCCGGCAACTGCCCGTGCTGCTTTGGGGGCTTTGCGGCTGGATGGAAAACGGGCATCTTGTGACCACGGCCGATCAGGCGGGCACGACGGCGATTCGCCCGGCGCTGCAGGCGATGCATTACCGGTTTAAATACATTTACAGCGTGATCGGGAAACCCACGCCGGTCGAAAAAATCCGCGCCTTTACCGACGCGGCCTATACCGCGCGGATGCTGCGCAGCGCGCGCGTCGGAACGATGGGGTACCGGGACATGCTCCTCTACGGGACGCAGTTTGAGGGCAACAGCATGCGCGGACAGCTGGGCGTTGAAGTTGAGCCGTTTGAAATGCTGGAAATGACGCAGAACATTGCGGCGCTCGATCCAAAGGAAGTGGAAAAAACCGTCGCGTTCGTCAAAGAAAACTGGGTGTTCGACCGTCCCTGCGAGGACGGCGTGATCGAAACCGGCGTAAAATATGCGCTTGCGGTCGGAAAGAAGATCGCCGAGCGCGGGTACGACGCGGTGACGCTCATCGACGTGGACGGCATGAAAAAGCTGCTCGGTTTTCCGCCGGCTATGGTGTTTATGCTGCTGGAGCATCGGTACGGCGTGCTGACCATTCCGGAAAACGACGTGATGGGCGCGGTTACGCAGCTGATTGCGAAGGGAATTACCGGCGAAATCGTGCCGTATCTGGAATATTACGAGTTTTTTGAAAAGAGCATGCTCATCGGCGTGCCGGACTTCATCCCCTCGGGTGCGACCGACGGCGACGTGCACGTTCTGCCGACGGCGTTCGGGCTGCTTTCCCAGAGCCTGCTCAACGTTTCCCGCGTAAAAACCGGCCTTGTCACCTGCCTGCGGCTTGTGTACCAGGACGGCAGATATGGCATGCACATGTATTTGGCGGACGCGAAAACGCCTGCAAAGTGGGAAGAATGCGGCTGGACGCCGCCCGCGCCGCAGCTGCCGAGCCTGGAGGTCTTCCCGAAAGACTGTACGGTGGAAGAGTTTGCGCAAAAGGTTTCGAGCCAGCATGTGATCGTTTGCTACGGCGACTTCCGCGAAGCGGTGAAGGATTTCTGCAAACTGATGGATATCGACCTGCTCTGACGCACACGAAACGGCGGACACACGGACCGGCCGGCGGATTTCGGACGGGCTGTAGTTTGTTGCAGCCATATTTGGGAAAAACACAGAAAAACCCTGATAACGATATAAAAGGAACGTAGACGACAATGAAGACAATCAAAATTGGCTGGGCGCAGACAAGCCTGACGAGTGACAGACCGCTTTTAATGATTGGGCAGATGTACCATCGTGTTTCGGAATATGTCCGCGACCCGATTACGGCGACGGCGCTCGTGCTGGATAACGGGGAAGCCCAGGCGGTGTTCGTGTCCCTCGATATGACCGAGGTACCTGTGCACGTCAACGCGCTGCTCAGGCAAAAGCTCAGGGATTTGGACGGGCTGTCGTTCGGGCAGATCTCCATCGGCGTGACGCATACGCATAACTCCTCGGACTTCTGTACGGATTTCATGCGGCTTGACAATGAAGAGGTGTTTGGCGCGGGCGTGCTGCCGGAGATTGAAATGCCGGAGAACGCATTGGTCGGGCAGGAGGCGCAGGAATTCCTCGCCGGGAGACTCGCGGACGTAATTTCGCGCGCATGGAACGCGCGCACGCCCGGCGGGGTCAGCACCGCGCACGATTATGCGGCGGTCGGGTTTTCCCGCAGGGCTGTTTTCCGTCGCGGCGAAAAAGACGAAACCGTGATGTACGGAGATTGTTCGCAGAAAGATTTCGCCCGCTTCGAGCCGGGCGGAGACAACGCTGCGGACATGCTCTACACCTGGGACATGCAGGGCCGCTTGACGGGCGTTGCCGTCAACGTCGCCTGCCCTTCGCAGGTGTTTGAGCTGCATCGTTTTATTTCGGCGGATTACTGGGGCTTTGTGCGCAACGATGTGCGCGAGAAACTCGGGAACATATTTGTGCTGCCGCTGTGCGGCGCCGCAGGCGACCTTTCGCCGCTGGACCTTGTGCGCACCAGCAAAAGCAATCAAGAGGCGTTCAAAACCTGGGGGGAACAGGCAAAAGAAGTTTTCCGCAATTTTGATATGACGCGCGAATGCGAGGGCATCTCCGCGCGCATTACGGACGCGGTCGTTCGCGGATACCGCTATGCGCGCAATTACATCGAATATACGCCGGCGTTTGCGCACGAGGTGCTTTCGCTCGAACTGCCGCTCCGGCTGGTCACACGCGATGAATACGAAAACGCGGCAAAGCAGGTGGCGCAGATCAAACGAACGTTCTCGCCCGCGCATCGCATGCGGATGGAGGACGTTGTGCGCGCGTTCGAGCCGCAGGGGGACGTTTTGCGCTGGCAGATGCAGCAGAAAACCGACGTCTTCCAGTGCGTTTGCCATATCGTGCGGATTGCCGGTGCGGCGATTGCGACGAACCCGTTTGAGCTTTTCAGCGAATACGCGCAGCGCATGAAAGCGCGTGTGCTGCCGGAACAGCTCTTCGTCGTGCAGCTTTCCAACGGCCTCGGTGGATATCTTCCTTCGGAAGCGGCCATTGCGGGCGGCAGTTACAGCAGCAAATCCGCCTCGACGTTCTGCGGGCCGGAGGGCGGCGACCAGTTGGTGGAGCAGACCATCGCAACGGTCGACCGGCTATTTTCCGAAGGATAAATAACGGGAATTCACCTGCGTATATTTTGGCATGTAATAAGGCCGCTTTCTTCAAAAGAAAGCGGCCTCAGCCTGTCAAAGAACCCGATTCCATTAAACAGGAATCGGGTTCTTTGCGT
>CAYTHS010000113.1:0-8398 GCA_964437665.1 uncultured Oscillospiraceae bacterium | reverse complement strand
CCAAGTATTTTCATCCCGCAGTGCCGCGCCGCGATGCACTCCGGTACGGTAGACATGCCCACCGCATCGGCTCCCAGCGTACGAAAGGAGCGAATCTCCGCCGGCGTTTCAAACTGCGGGCCGTGCCAGTAGCAATATACCCCTTCCTGCCATGCAATCCCATTTGCTTTTGCAATCTGCTTTGCCAAAGACCGATACTGTTTAGTAAAAACACCGCCCATATCACAAAAACGCTCGCCAAACTCCGCAATATTCGAGCCTGTCAGCGGCGTGCGCTGCGCAGGATTGATAAAATCGGAAATAATCATCAAATCCCCAACCGAATAGTCCTCATTAATACCTCCAGCTGCATTGGTCACCACCATGCAGGTTACGCCCAACAGTTTCGCAACGCGTACGGGGAATGCAATCTGTTCCTGTGAATAGTCTTCATATGCATGCAGGCGTCCCTGCATCGCCATCACCCGACGGCCGGCCAGATTGCCAAAGACAAGTCTCCCTGCATGTCCCGGCGCAGTGGACCGCACAAGGCCCGGGACCTCGCCAAAGGAAACGGCGCATGCATTCTCAACCTCATCACCCAAATACCCAAGCCCGGAACCTAGTATCACGAGGATTTCCGGCTCGAATGCGCCGATTTTCTGCTGCAGGCACTCTGCCGCCAGTTTATAATCCGAATACTGATACACCCTGTTTCTCCTTTTTACAGCGCAGAAATTGCTTGTTCAAAATCTTCGATGATATCGTCCGCCGTTTCACAGCCGGCCGATACGCGTATCATTCCGTCACAAATTCCCATCTTTGCACGAACGTCCGGGGCGATTTTCCCATGTGTCATGTTTGCAGGCGTTTCGACCATCGTGCCCAAATCGCCTAGGCTCGCACAATAGTGTCCCATCTTCAGGTTCTGCGCAACTTTACGCGCACAATCGATGCCGCCGTCGACCGACACCGAAAGCATACCGCCAAATCCGTGTGTAAACAGTTTTTGCGCCAGCTTATGATCCGGATGGCTCGCAAGTCCCGGATAATCCACGCGTGTGACTCTCGGATTTTTTTGCATCGCTTTCGCCAGCGCCATTGCATTCTCGCTGTGCTGCCGCATACGCATTGGCAACGTCTTGAGGCCACGCATGGTCATATAGCAATTGACCGGCGAAGGCACCGCCCCGAGATTTTGATACACCCGGTAATGGATCAGCTCTATCGTTTCCTTGCCGCTCACAATCACACCGCCAAGCTGATCGCCGTGACCGGAGATGTATTTCGTCGTGCTTTCAACGACGATATCCACCCCGTGACGAATCGGCTGAAACAAATACGGGCTCATGAACGTATTGTCGACCACCGAATAAATACCGTGCCGCTTGGCCCAGCCCGCAAGCGTTTCCACGTCGGAAACGGACAGAATCGGGTTCGACAATGTTTCAAAGTATAAAACACGCGTGTTTTCCTGGAGTGCCGCCTCGAGCGACGCTTCATCCATGGTTTCAAGCAGCGTGCATTGTATCCCCATGCGCCGCAAAATTTTTTGCGTAGCATAATAGGTGCCGCCATAAATGGTTTTTGCAAAGATAATGTGATCGCCGCTGCCTGCAAGCGCAAGCAGTGTGTTTAATATGGCCGCCATGCCGGATGCAGTCGCAAGCGCCGCTTGCGCGCCTTCAACACAGGCTATCTTTTCCTCCAACTGATCCTGTGTCGGATTCGCGGTTCTTGAATACGTGTACATATCCTCGTCCCCGGCGAGATAGCGGTCCAATTTATCGTCATGAAACACGTAGGTCGCCGAAAGATGTACTGGCGGAACCAGCGCATCCGTTAACGGATCCGGCTCCTGCCCCGCATGAATTGCCTGCGACTCTACGCCGTATTTTTCCATATCTTTTTCTCTCATGTTTTTCCCCTGTCAAACAGCACTGGTTTCTTTGACTTGACCATAGGTGTCAAACTTCTCCATGGTCTCCTTCATCAACGCTTCCTCTATGTGTATGCCCCCGCCAACGCAAAGTGTTTTATAGTTCAGCTCTGCAACAAATTCTATTTCCTCCGCTACATTGAACGCAGAACCCAGATCTTTTCCTACCGCAAGCAATCCATGATTGCCCAGCAGAACAGCATTCCGTTCCCCCATCGTTTCAACCGCAGCCTGCGCCAGTTTTTTAGTTCCGAAAACGAGATATGGCGTTACTGAAACCGGCCCGCCCGCAAATCCAACCAGATAGTGGATTGCTTCGATTGGTTTCCGCAGGCATGCCATCACCGTTGCATAAGTGGAATGTGTGTGCACCACAGCCTGCACGTCCGCTCTGGCCTGATAACAGGCGAGGTGCATGTCAAATTCGGAGCTCGGCACCAAATCCCCATGCCGGACTTTTCCGTTCAGATCGATCAACGGTACGTCCTCCGGCTTCATTTTATCATACGCCACACCCGACGGCGTAATTGCAACAAGTCCCGTTGTTCTGTCAATGCAACTGATATTACCGCCCGTGCCGCGCGTCAATCCTTTGGCAATCATACGGTTGGAGTACACAATCACTTCTGTTCTTAGTTGTTCTAGCAGCATAATTTCACCTTATAGCGCTGTCGCTATCCTTGTTGTTTTATAAGTTCTGCAATGGACTTTTTGTATGGCGGCCGCAGGATTCCACGTTCCGTCACAATGGCCGAAATCAATTCGTCCCCCGGGGTTACGTCAAAAGCCGGATTATAAACGCCCACCCCTTCGGGTACCGTGCGTTTTCCAAATCCCTGCGTTATTTCTTCCGAGCTTCGTTCCTCTATCAATATTTTTCCGCCGTTGCCGGTTTCGGTATCGATTGTAGAAACGGGCGCCGCCACATACAGAGGAATCTTATGAAACGCAGCATTGACCGCAAGACTGTATGTGCCGATTTTATTTGCTGTATCGCCGTTTGCCGCAACGCGGTCGCACCCGACGATCACGGCCTGTACGCGCCCTTCCTTCATCACCTGCGCCGCCATGCTGTCGCAAATGACCGTTACATCCACCCCGGCTTTGCTCAATTCCCATGCGGTGAGTCTCGCGCCTTGCAGCAGCGGTCTTGTTTCGTCGGCGTACACATGAAATGAAATACCTCTCTCCGCCCCCAGCAGCAGCGGTGCGAGCGCCGTGCCGTACTGCACCGTGGCGATTCCGCCAGCGTTACAATGCGTCAATATGCCCGAACCCGGCGTCAGCAATGTAAGAAGATACTCCCCGATGGCTAGACATGCGTTCTTTTCGTCGTCACGGATGGCGTCCGCTTCCCGCTCAAGCAAAGCACAAAGCGCTTCCGGTTCGGTTGCCGTTTCCGCTGACAGCCTGTGCAGCATGCGGTCTACCGCGTAAAACAGGTTGACCGCCGTCGGCCTGGACTGCTTGATACGCTCCGCAGCCATCATAATCGTATGCCTGAACGTCCCAACGTCTGCCGTCAAAGCCTCTGCGGCCGCAAGGCATAGCCCATACGCCGCAGCGATGCCGATCGCCGGCGCACCGCGCACAGTCAGCGTTTGAATCGCCCGTGCCATTTCTTCTGGCGTTGCAATGGTGACGTATTTCTCGGCGCCGGGCAGCAACCGCTGATCCAGCAAGGTCACATTTCCGCGTTTATAAACAATATTTTCAACCATACACTTCCTCTTTTATGTTTATTTGTGGATAGCATGTAAAAATAAGTCTTTTTTTGTGTTATTTCTTTCCGCTTTTTGTTATAATAAGTGAGGACTTATTATAAGTTTTTGTGGGTTCTGACCCCATCATTCAGACGGAGGTATCTCATGCTCCCCATTCAAAGACAGAAAAAAATCCTTGAACTGATTCGCGACAGCGGCAGCGTTTCCGTATCTATCCTGAGCGAAATGTTCTCCGTCAGCGAAGAGACCATCCGCCGCGATCTCCAGAAAATGGAAAACGACGACCTTCTAACGCGTGCATACGGCGGCGCTTTCCTAAGCGACGTTGTTCGACAGGATGTGCCCATCAGCATCCGTCGAAACACCTATCGCGAGGGAAAATACCGGATCGGGCGCGTCTGTGCCGAGCTAATCCACAGCGGAGACACCATTATGCTGGATGCAAGCTCTACCGCGCTGCGCATCGCCACGGAGCTGAAAGGCAAAAGCAATATCATCGTCATCACCAATTCCCTCGACATTCTCGCGGAACTGGCGGACTCGCCGGAAATTCACGCCATATCGGTCGGCGGCGACCTCGATAATGTTTCCCTGTCGTTTACCGGTATAACCGCCATCGAAAACCTCAGGAAATTCAACGTCGACAAAGCTTTTGTATCCGGCACCGGCATCAGTCTCCGCGAAGGCATCACCGACTCAAACGAGATGCAGGCGCATATTAGGAAGCGCATGCTGGAAAGCGCTCAAAAGCGCATTTTCATTGCGGATAAAACAAAATTCGGTAAAGTGACGCTCACGAAGATTGCGGACATCCGGGATATCGATATCGTAATCACCGACCTTCCCCCGTCCGAAGAATGGCGCTCCGCATTCGCAAACTACGGCGTTGAGATGCGTTATCCAGATGCTGCGGACAGGGACGATACAACCGGGGAACCATCATAACGCTTCTGCCTTTGCCGCCTGGTGACGATGACATCCCGCTTGATTTCCGCCTCCCCGAGAGCACTAGTGCTCTCGGGGAAGCTTTTTGAGCAGCTTTAGAACGTTACTTGCGCGTTATTGTCCAGGGCCGGCTGCAAAGCGTCTTCACCGATGGGAACGATCACTTCGCCATCTTCAACCTTTTGGCGAACCTGTTCAAGCAGGTCGACGGTTGCCTGATCCATCGGTACGTTGGACCCTTCCGTCGTGTATCCCACGCCGTTTTCGGCAAGCCCTGCCTGCCGCAGACCGCCTGTGAGCGTACCCGCCATGCCTTCTTCAATCAACTGGTAGGCCAGGTTTCCATAGAAGAACAATCCGGATGCAATCGTCAGATCGGGCGCTAGATCATTCTGGTTTTCGCCTGCGCCAATCACGTAAAATCCCTTTTCCTGCGCCGCCGTGAACACACCAAGGCCGGATCCGCCCGCATACGGCATGATGACGTCGCAGCCTTCCTGATAGAGCGCGAGGGCAACTTCCTTGCCCGCAGATGCGTCAGACCAGCTGCCCGAGTACTTCGTCAATACCGTAGCGTCGCTGTTGGTCAGTTTTAAACCCGCCGTAAAGGGTACTATACAGCGGTCCGTCATGGAAGGCCCTTCCATACCGGCCATAATGCCCGTGATGTTGCTTTCTGTGTACAGCCCGGCAATGACGCCGGCCAGGAAGCACATTTCCGGTCCGCTGATCTGTACGGTTGTGATATTGTCCACATCAGCAACCGTAGAGTCCATAATTACGAATTTCTGATCGGGGAACTGCTCTGCCGTTGCAACAACATATTCTTCGCAATCATAACCAACGCCAAAGATGATGTCGTATTCGCCGCTCTTGGCCAGTTGTACAAAATGTCCCTGCATCTCGGCGACTTCTTCGGGCTCTACGAGTTGTACTTCCACCCCCAGATCGTTTTCCGCTCTCACGAAGCCTTCATAGACGCTGTCGTTATAGGAGCCGTCTCCAAGCCCGCCTACGGAGAGGACAAGGGCGACTTTGAACGGTTCTTCCACGGGCATTTCAGCCGCTTCCGATTCCATTTCCGTTTCCGTTGATTCTGCCTGTTCCGTCTCTGCGGCTTCGACAGCCGCAATGCAGCCAGCAAAGCTTACCGTCACCATCAGGACGACTACGAGTAATGCCAATAGTTTCTTCATTGATTTTCTCCTTTTTTTAATTCAGATTTCAACAGTCCGTCCGTTTATATCTACAACAGGCTTCACAGTTGCTTTTCTGTCAGTCCTGAAGTATCCTTTCGCGAGAACGCCAGCACCACCAACGTAAGCACATACGGCAGCATCTGCACCAATTCGTTTGGTATCCTAAAGCCTTGCATGCGATACTGCAGGCTCTGTGCAAAACCGAACAGCAAGCCGCCGAAAATGCAGCCAACAGGATTATTAGCGCCAAAAATTGCAACCGCCATGCCGAAGAATCCCCGGCCCGCAACCATATCGCGGCTGAAAATATTGACGTCGCAGATCGATAGATACGCTCCGCCCAACGCTGCAAAAACACCGCTGATCAATACGCATACATACTGCATTCGTTCCACTTTAATACCGATCGAACGCGCCGCAATCTGGTTTTCCCCGGTGACCTTCATGCGCAAACCGAAAACCGTTTTGTAGAATATGAAGTACACGACCACGAGTGAAACCGCAAGTAATATCAGAAGCGGAGACGTTTCACCAAAGACCGGGCCAAGCACCGGAACGTCCTTGATTGCGTTGATATGAATCGACTGTATGCTTGTGACGGGGACGGATTTTCCCTTTGCCCCCCAAATCGCCTGCAGAAGCACCACCGTCAGCCCCTTGGCGAGCATGTTGATACCCAACCCCGCCAGCGCCTGTGGACATCGGAACGTAATGGTCATCATCGAGAAGAACATCGTGATGACAAGGCCTGCGAATACTGCCAGTACCATTCCAAACCACGGGTTGCCTGTAAGAAACGAACCCAGCACCGCAAAAAACGCGCTTACAAGCATAATCCCGTCCAACGCCATGTTGATGATGCCCGCCCTTGCCGAAAAGCAGCTGGCGATGGCCGCAAATGTGATTGGCGTAAATACACGAATGGTTCCTGCCAGCAGCGATCCTACGCTATCCAGAATTTGCGCATCCATTTAAGCCACCTCCTTTTCCGCCTGTTTTTTTGTTTCATTTGATCCGCTTTGTCTTTGAAATAGCGAATCAGAAGCGGCGCCGATACAAACATAATCACGAGCGCCTGCAATATCGTGACAAACTCTCCGGGGATGCTGGTCGTCCGGTTCATGTTGCTCGACCCCGCGCGCAGAGCGCCAAACACAATCGCAGCCGGGATACATCCGATGGGGCTTCCTCCCATTAACGCGACCGACAGCCCGTTGTATCCATATCCTGCCGTCATATTTGCGATATAGTAACCATGCACGCCCATCGTCTCGACCGCCCCGCCCATCGCCGCCAATCCACCGCTGATAAACATGGCCAGCGATACGTTCCTCCCAACCTTAATACCTCCCGTTTCCGCAGCGCGGCGGTTGAGGCCGATGGCCGTAATCTCATAACCAAACCGGGTTTTCCGAAACACCCACCACAAAACCGCGGTCGCCGCAAGCGCAAAGAATATCGCGGTTGTCAACCGGGAAAATGGAACGAGTGTCTCTAATCTTGCCGAATCTTCAATCGTCGGAGTACGCACCACATATCCGGGATTTAGGAAGAATGCGGAAACCAAATACTGCACAACGAATGTAATAATGTAGTTGATCATCAATGTGATGATGAGCTCGCTGACTTTCATTACCTGTTTGAGCTTGACCGAAAGAACGCCAATCAGCCCGCCGACCAACCATGCCGCCGCAAAGCAAAGAGGTACGTGTATTATCGACGGCAAGCCATGCACATACGCACCCACCAGCGCCGCCGCAAGCGTTCCCGAAAGCAGCTGCCCTTCGACGCCTATATTGAAAAAGCCTGCTCGCTTGCCAATTACGACCGACAAGCCAGCAAAAATCAGCGGCGTAGCCGTCCCAAGTGTGGCCGCAATATTGTCCCAGTTGCCGAAAGCTCCCGAAATCATCGCGGCATATCCCGCCAGCGGGTTGTATCCGGCAAACGCCATGATTATGGCTGCAATGATTAAGGAGAGCAAAAATGATCCCACCGAGAACAAAGCATTGCCTTTTATGACAGCCCGTTTGATATACGTCCAAAGCTTAGAGAAAAATGATTTCATATTACCCCACATCCCGTGTTTCGTCTTCCTGACCGGTCATCAATGCACCCAATCGGCGTTCGTTGTAATTTTCGGTCGCGTCATTTGAAACAATCCTGCCGTCATAAAGCACCTGGATTCGGTCAGAAAGCTTTAACACCTCGTCAAGATCTGCGGATATGAGCAGAATGGCCTTACCGGAATCACGCAATTCTATCAAACATTCGTGTATGTACTCTACAGCGCCGATGTCCACGCCGCGTGTCGGCTGTGCCGCAATAACGATCTGCGGATTTTCGCTCATAACGCGCCCGATTACCACTTTTTGCTGATTCCCGCCGGAAAGCGCGCTGAGCGGCTCTTCAATGCCGCTGCAGCGGATGTCGAATTTTTTTACCGTTTCCTTTGCAAATTGCGCGATATCTTTCAACTTTAGCTGAACTTTTCCTGAGAAACGACTTGTCTTCTGATAACCGAGAATCAAGTTCTCGCTGACCGAATAATCCCGAATCACGCCGCGGACGCTTCGATCTTCAGGGATGTGCCCCATGCCACGCTCGATCAT
>CAYTHS010000112.1:0-8433 GCA_964437665.1 uncultured Oscillospiraceae bacterium | reverse complement strand
CAGGCAAAATACGACCGCATCACGGAGAACGAAATTCGCTTTGAAGAATTCCTGACCGGCGACGCAGAAATATTGTTCGTAGCATACGGCACGACCGCGCGGATTGCGCGCGCCGCCGTCCTGCAGCTCCGCTCGGCGGGCGTAAAAGCCGGTTTGTTCCGTCCCGTTACGCTTTGGCCGTTCCCGGAGCAGGCGCTGCGGAAACGTGCACAGGCTGACAGCGTGCAAGCCGTTATCGCCGTGGAACTGAGCATGGGACAGATGATCGACGACGTAAAAATTGCGGTCTGCGGCGCAAAACCCGTTCGTTTCATCGGCGCCGGCGGCGGCGTGATTCCCGCGCCGGCGGAACTGGTCCGCGAAGCAAACGCGGCATTGGGGAGGCAGGAAAAATGAGCATCGTTTATCAGCGTTCCAAAGGACTGACCGATGCGGAAATGCACTATTGCCCCGGCTGTACGCACGGCGTTGTGCACAAGCTGGTCGCCGAATCGCTTGAAGAACTCGGCCTGATCGGTTCCGCCGTCGGGGTTGCGCCGGTCGGCTGCGCGGTGTTTGCGTATAACTATTTTGCCTGCGACATGCAGGAAGCCGCGCACGGACGCGCGCCCGCCGTCGCCACCGGTATCAAGCGGCCGCACCCCGAACTGACGGTGTTCACCTATCAGGGAGACGGCGACCTTGCCGCCATCGGTACCGCCGAAATCGTGCACGCCGCCATGCGCAGCGAGAAGATCACCGCCATTTTCATCAACAACGCAATCTACGGCATGACGGGCGGCCAGATGGCGCCGACCACGCTGATTGGCCAAAAGGCGACCACCGCTCCCTACGGACGGCAGAAGGAACACTACGGCATGCCGATCCGCATGGCGGAACTGCTCTCCACTCTGGACGGCTGCGTCTATGCCGAACGGGTCGCCGCCGTGGACGTTCCCAACATCCTGAAAGCAAAAAAAGCGATTAAAAAGGCGTTTGAACTGCAAAACGCCGGCGCGGGCTTCACGTTCGTCGAAGTGCTTTCCACCTGCCCGACCAACTGGGGCTTAACGCCGCTGGAGGCCGTCGGCTGGCTCAAGGAAAACATGATCCCCTACTACCCGCTGGGCGTGTACGCGGACAGAGCGGAGGCGAAATGACATGACACACGAAATCATCATTTCCGGCTTTGGCGGTCAGGGCGTTATGTCGATGGGAAAAACACTCGCGGAAGCGGGCATGAAGGAAGGTCTGAGCGTGAGCTGGCTGCCAAGCTACGGGCCTGAAATGCGCGGCGGCACCGCAAACTGCTCCGTCGTGCTGAGCGAGGGCGAGATCGTTTCCCCGATGATCGAAAACCCGACTGAGCTGATCGTCATGAACAAACCCTCGCTTTTGAAATTCGAGCCGCAGATGGCGCCCGGCGGCACGCTTCTGATCAACAGCAGCATCATCGAAATCAAAGCGTCCCGCGCGGACGTGTCGGCGTACTACGTCCCCTGTCTCGATATCGCCAACGAGCTGGGCAACGCAAAGGTCGCCAACATGGCCATGCTCGGCGCGTACATCGAGGCGACCGGCCTGCTGCGTTACGACACCATACAGGAAATGCTCCGGCATCTATTTACGGGCCGGAAAGCGGCACTGGTCGGTCTGAACGTCGAAGCGCTGCGCCGCGGCGCGGCATGTATTACCAGGGAGGCGTAATTATGGGAATCCCAATTTTGAAAACCACCGCGCCGAAAGCGAAATATACGGACGAAACGAAACTCGGTTTCGGAAGAGTGTTCACCGACCATATGTTCATCTGCGATTATGAAGATGGACGCGGCTGGCACGACGCGCGCATCGTGCCGTATCAGCCCTTTTCAATCGACCCGGCCTCGCCTGTGCTGCACTATTCGCTGGAGGTGTTTGAAGGGCTCAAGGCCTATCGCTATGAAAACGGGAACGTCGGACTTTTCCGTCCGGAGCTGAACTGTGCGCGCCTGAACCGCAGCGCAGAGCGGATGTGCCTGCCGCCGATTGACGCAGATTTGCAGCTCGAAGCCATCGAAACGCTGGTCGATTTGGAGCGAAACTGGGTTCCGCATTCTTCCGGCACGACACTCTACATCCGCCCGACCATGATCGGCGACGGCAATCGTCTCGGCATCAACAAAGCACAGCGGCACATCTTTTACATCATCTGCTCCCCCTCCGGTTCCTTTTATCCGAACGGGATCCAGCCGCTGCGCATCCATATTGAGGATGCGTATGTACGCGCCGTGATCGGTGGCACCGGCTGCGTGAAGACGGGCGGCAACTATGCATCCAGCCTTCTTGCGGCGATGAACGCAAAAGGAAAGGGCTTCGATCAGGTCCTCTGGCTGGACGGCCGGGAGAACCGCTATATCGAAGAGGTCGGAGCTATGAACGTGATGTTCGTTATCGACGGCGTATTGACTACCCCCGCCATAAACGGGAGCATTCTCGACGGGATCACGCGCATGAGCGTGCTTGAATTGGCCGAGAGCATCGGCCTGCCGGCCTGCGAGCGCGCAATCTCCATAGACGAACTTTTCGCCGCCTATCGGTCGGGCGCGCTCACGGAGGCCTTCGGCACCGGTACCGCGGCGGTCGTTTCCCCGATCGGCGAAATGGAGTTCAAGGGCGAAACCATCCGCCTCGGCGAAACAATAGGCCCCGTTGCAAGAGTCATGTACGATACGCTCACCGGCATCCAGACGGGACGCATCCCAGACGAGCGCGGATGGACGCGGGTCGTGCCCAGCAAGAACCGGCGGATAAACGCCGGCAAGCCGGCTCGGCAAGCAGGACCGGCATATCAAAACCATATGGAGCACTGATTCTCGTCCGCACAAAACCCTGCCGCCCGCCGGCGAAAGACGGCATGCGTTTTCCGTTTTTCTCCCGATAAAAACCTGTGCATATACTCCGCGCGGGTAACATTTCCCCGCTCAAGCGGCTTTGCTGTCATACCCGCGGCATGCTATGTCCGCGGGTACGCTTTCGCTACGGGAAACAGCATATCAGCAAAGCATAGACGTGCCCTAGTCATTATGGGAGCGCGAACTCCTAGGGTGTGTTTCTAAAATGCTGCCCTTAATTTGACAATTCACTTGCATGTTTTCCCGGCAGACCGGTTTGTATGGAACGCGGGCCGGAAGAATCGTCAGCTTCCCTGTGGACCGCTTAGTTTCAGTGTGACGAGTTCGCTTCCAAGTTCTTCTACGCTCAGCATCGTGCCGGTTAACGGAATCACATCCTCAAGCATCGCGCCGAACTGCGTTATCTGCGGCGGGCGGATATTGGTTGTAGCCAGTATTTCAGCATGCTGAAATACATCGTGAGACGGCCCGTCCATCAAAACATGTTTGCGCGACATCACGAGCGTGCGTTCGGAAAACTCGGTAACCAGCGGCATATGGTGCGTAACGAAGATAACGGTGTGCCCCTCCGCGTTGAGCCTCCTGGCAATATTCATGATTTGATAACAGCCCTTGTAATCCTGCCCGCTGGTGGGTTCGTCCAGAACGATGATGCCGGTATTCATAACGATTACGGAGGCAACGACGACTTTGGCGCGGTCTCCTTTACTCAGGGCCGGCGGGAATTCTTCGCATTTATCGGCCAGATCGACGGATTCCAGCGTTTGCATCACCCGCCTTTTGATTTCGGCCTCCTCGATTTTTGCGTTGCGCAAGCCGAACGCCACCTCGTCGAATACAGTGTTGGCAAACAGCTGCCGGTCCGGATTCTGCAGCACGAAACCAATCTGTCTGGAAATCGCGGCCACGCTCATCTCCCGCGTGTTCTTCCCATTGATATAAACGTCCCCTTCGGTGGGCGTCAGCAAACCGGTTATGTTTTTTAGAAGCGTGGATTTCCCAGCGCCGTTTTGCCCGATGATGGCGACGAATTCCCCTTCCCGGATTTCGATACTAATGTGTTCCAGGGCGGTAGCGCCCGTTGGATAAGTGTAACTGACATTGTCGATTCTTAAAACCACGTTATCCGTCATACCCGTTCCCTCCCGGCATACCAGCGGATGACGGCGGCGTATGCGTCTTCCACTAAGACCGGCCTGCTGCCGATGTCCTGCCCGCGGTCAAACAGATAGCTTGCCAGTTCCGATACCTGCGGCGGACGAATGTTGCAGCGCTTCATCAATTCCGCATCGTTGAAAACTATATGCGGCTCGTCAAACGCGGCGATGCGTCCGTTGTTAAGCACCAATACTTTATCGGCAAATTCGGCGATCTCCTCGCTTTTATGGGTCGCGATAACGATGGTCATATCCTCCGTTTCCCGCAGTTCGCGAATCACTTCAAACACGTCGCGCGTCCCGACGGGATCGAGCTGAGAAGTCGGCTCGTCCAGAACAAGGACCGAAGGCGTCATCGCCAGGTTCGTCGCGATGGCTAGCCGCTGCTTCTGGCCGCCTGACAGCGCGGTTGGCGGCTGATCGATATATTCGGAAAGGCCTACGATATCCAGCGCCCAGTCGATACGTTTCAGTATCTCGTCAGCGGGGACGCGGAGGTTTTCTGCCCCGAACGCGACCTCGTTTCGCACGGACGTTGTAAAGAGCTGCGCTTCGGGATCGTCCAGGACCATCCCCACTTTATCGGCAAGGTCCGTGGTTTTACAGGCCTGCGTATCGTACCCCAGTACTTCGACCTTTCCTTTTAGCACGCCTTCGTGATAATTCGGAACCGTGCCGTTGATACACTGGCACAGCGTAGTCTTCCCGGCTCCGTTCTCTCCCATCACCGCTATAAACGCGCCCTTCTCGATCTCCAGATGAATCTTGGACAATGCCCATCTCTTTGCGCGCGGATAATGATAATGTACGTTTTCAAATCTTATTACGGTTTCCGACACGGCACGCACCTCCTAATCCAGTATCATGGTCACGACGGACTGCGGTATGACCGAATTGCCTATTATCAGCACGGCGCCAATCAGAATTGCCGCCGCAAGATACAGCCAATCGGACCGTTTCATATGGATCGTCTCAATATATGTGCGGTCTTTCGAGCATCCGAACGCACGTGTGTCCATCGCCACACCCATCTGCTGCGCACGCCGCATAGCGCCGATGATCATAGGCACGACGAGCGCCGGATACGATTTGAATTTTTCCCATTTCTTCCCTTCTTCAAAAACTGTCATTCCGCGTAACTTCTGCGCATCCATAATCGTCCGTATTTCTTCCTGAAACGTCGGTATGATATTCAGCGACGTAGTCGTCATATAAGCGACTTTATAAGGAAGCCCCAGGCGGACCATGCCCAGCGACATCTGGTTGACCGTGGTGGTTTTGATCACCATCGGCATCAGCAGGATTAACGAAAGAAAGCGGATCGTCAGAAGGATCCCGAACTCCAGCCCCTCCCATTTCGGCCCGTAATTACTGAGGATGCCGACATTATCCGACAGCTGCAGGCCAAACATGAAATGCGCCTTTGAATTCTCCCCGTAGAAAAACAGCTGCAGCACCACGATCAGCGACATGATGCTGAGCACGACCTTGGCAAAATCCCACCAGCTTTTCCAGGAAAGCTTCGCGCTGCTCCACAGCACGCTGAACACGCCGCACATGACAAGCACCACAAATATGCTCCTGACCACAAACACGACTACGGACAGGTACAGTAGCGCTATGATTTTCACGCGTGGATCCATTGTATGCAGATAGGATGATTCCGGTTGGTAATCGACAAGGCCCATAGGATACCTCCCGTATATATATTCATAAATAATGCGTGTCTCGAAAGGAAGTGCTTTTGTGCAGGATATATCGGAGCCAGTATATCCGAAATAAGCCGCTTTGTAAACCGCAGTATGCATAATTGGGAATATGTGCATATTCAGCGCATAATCGGCAGTTTTGATTGACAGACGACACAGATTGGATATAATCTACTCGTCATATCATGAATGAAGTATACCTCTTTAGCATATTTTTACTGCACGCAATCCGTCCCATACTCCATCGTACAATTTCTCCGTATCCAACGGTCTTAACAAGGGAAGCCCCCTTGCGAGGATAGATAAATTTGATATGGGAGGTTCTTAAATGGCTAAAGGTAAAAAAACGTTCGGCAAATTCCATCCGGCGGTCATTGCCGTGTATGCGGCAATTCTGGCGGCGTCCGCGCTGTTGCCGAGCATTCCTTTGCTCGGCACCGGCGGATCGTTTTCCATCAGCACCGCGCTAATCCCCCTGGCCGGTATCTTCTTCGGCCCTGTCGCCGGCGCTCTCTGCGCGGCTATCGGCGGCTTCATCGGCCAACTGATCGCCCCCAGTACGGCGGTCATCGGCGTCGCGACGTTCGTTTCAGCCGTTGTTGCCGCTTTTGTCGCAGGTCTGCTTTGCGAAGAAAAAAAATGGGGGCCTCTGTCCGCCATCGGCATCGGATTGTTGTTCATCGGGCTCTGGTTCACGCATCCCGTCGGCCGTGAATCCTGGCGGCTTGCTCTTGTGTTCTTTGGCTCGGGCGTTCTTGCCTGCATCATCGGCTTCTTCCTTTGCAACAAATGGCTCAAAAAAAGCAGTTTTGCTCTCAAGGCGATTGCCGTTTTCATAGCGTGCTACGCCGGCATGGTGTTCTCGGCAGCGTTTGTTGATTACGTCTGCCTTTTCCTCTACGGTCTGACCTCCGAGGTGTGGAACGTATTAGTCTTCGTTTCCCCGCTGGAACGCGCCATTTTCTCCGCCGGTTCGCTGATTGTCGGCACGCCGCTTCTCATCGGTCTGCCCAAGATCGGTATCTTTATCGGTCCGAAAGACGATACGCTGGACACGCAATTGGAAATGGAAGAATAATCCCGAACCAAGTTACGGGCTGCCGCCGGCTTTACCGCCGCTCGTGGCAGCTCGTTTTATGAGGATCGTCATGCAAACGCTGTTGAAAAACGCCGATGCGATCATCCGGAACGCCGAAACAACGCTGTATAAAGCCGATTTGTTGATGACGGACGACCGTATCGAGGCCATTGGCCACAACCTTAATCAGCCCGGCGCGGACGTGGTGGACTGTTCGGGCATGCTGCTCTGTCCGGGGTTCGTTAATCTGCATACGCATGTGTACCAGAGCATGCTCAAAGGGCGGAGAGACGATCTGGCGCTCGCACCGTGGTGCAGGGACGTTACGTTTCCCTTTGTGAGCACAGCGATTGCGCATGCGCAGGACGAAACGGACCCTCTGCCGTACCATTACGGGATGCTGGCGGGAATCGAGCAGCTTCGCAGCGGCATTACCGCCTTTGTGGCAATGGATATGGTTTCGGACGCGCTGATGCAGGCCTGGGCGGATCTAGGCGTGCGCGGCGTCGGCGCATTGCAGAGCGCCAACCGTTGGATCCCCGAGGAATTCGTTCAGCCGGACGAAGTTATGATCGAAAAGGCGGAACGTCTGATCGACCGCTGGGACGGCCGCGGGCTGCTGCGCACAGCCATCGCGCCAAGCACGCCCTTTTGCTGTACCCCTGCATACCTTAGCATGCTCGGCGGCCTTGCGGACCGCCGAAAACAGTTTTTGTGCATTCACGTCTCGGAAACGCGCGGAGAGGTAGCCGAGTCCCTGCGCGAAACCGGCATGACTCCCGTGAAATACCTGGACAGCCTGGGATTTTGGGAACGCCCCGTCCTGGCCGTGCACTGCGTGCACCTTTCCGGAGAGGACGAGGATATTTTGTGTCGCAATCCCGTCACCGTCTGCCATAACCCCAAAAGCAATTTGAAGCTTGGCAGCGGCGTAGCCCCGGTTGCACGGTATGTCGAAAAAGGCATTCCTATGGCCATCGGCACCGACGGCGCGGCCAGCAACGATCTTTTGGATATGTTTGAGGAAATGCGCGTCGCTCTGTTGCTGCAGAAAGGCGTGAACGAAGATCCCGCCGCGCTCGCACCGAGGGACGTCTTCCGCATGGCGACCGAAACACCTGCAAAGGCGCTCGGTCTGGACGCCGGCGTGCTCGAGCCGGGCAGACAAGCCGACGTTTTGTGCATAGACCTGAGAACAGCCAGCGCCGCCTGTGGTTTTGACCCTCTGGCGACGCTGGTATATTGTCTGAAAAGCACGGACATCAGGCATGTTTATATCGCCGGGAAAGCCGTAATCAGAAATCGCGTCATCGCCACGGTAGACGAGCGATCCGCCATATCCAACGCCGTTCGGGTCGGAACGCTGCGGCTGGAGGAGGCGTTTGCGGGCAGATAACACCCCGTCAATCCCCCTCTTTCATACGCCCGGCATGCCGCGCGAAACCACGGTCATAGAAGTGTCCCGAACTCTGCCCCGTTTCGGTCATCCAAAAATGAAAACTGCGCCGGCCCTTCCGGCGCAGTTTCAGAAACACCTGCCGCAAATACGCGGCGCGTAAAAAGCCCCGCATACTCCTGCGCTAACCAGACGTTTCGATTGTATCGCTCGTGTCCATATC
>CAYTHS010000111.1:0-8543 GCA_964437665.1 uncultured Oscillospiraceae bacterium | reverse complement strand
CCCGCAACCTGCTGATTACAAATCAGCTGCTCTGCCAATTGAGCTACACCAGCAAGTCTGGTGCCTCAGAGTGGAGTCGAACCACCGACACAGGGATTTTCAGTCCCTTGCTCTACCAGCTGAGCTACCGAGGCAAAAAACTGGCGACCCGGAGGGGGCTCGAACCCCTGACCTCCAGCGTGACAGGCTGGCGTACTAACCAACTGTACTACCGGGCCAATTGAAATGGTGGGAACAACAGGGCTCGAACCTGTGACCCCTTGCTTGTAAGGCAAGTGCTCTCCCAGCTGAGCTATGCTCCCCGAACGTCACAGACGCAAAACTAAGTATAGCGCATGTAATTATTCATGTCAACGGAAAACTGTCGCATTCCCAGAAGAATACTGCGTATATTGTTACAGAGCAAAACCGTGTGTTTGATATCGCTCAAGACCGCTTTAACCGCCGGTGTATAATAAACTGTTTTAAAGGCGGCCTTCGGCGGAAACCCCACAGGATCGGCCCTTTACAAAATGCGGAATAAGGCGCAGTATACTGTTAAAAAGAAACGAGTTAAAATCATTTGACCCGATTCTGCGGATTCCATTGCAAGCACAGTGAATATGATATATAATATTGAAACTTCAAGGATTGCGAGGGCGTTTGAATTGGAAATCTTAAGCAAGAGGAAGACAAATACACGAAACCTTGTGCGCGCGGGTATATTATCCGCGTTGATTATCGTGATGACCGTCGTACCGTATACGGGTTACATTTATTATGGGCTGATCGAAATAACGACGCTGCATATCGTCGTTGCGGTTGGGGCGGTCCTGCTCGGCTGGAAATACGGGGCGGTATTGGGCTTCGTATGGGGTGTGAGCTGTGTGTTGCGCGCGCTGACAAACCCGCTGTGGGCGCCGTTCGTCAATCCGATGATTTCGGTCGTACCGCGCGTACTCGTCGGTATCGCCGGCGGGCTGACCGCAAGCGGATTGCGTAAGCTCAAGCTGCGCAGCGGTCTTGTGTCGGGAATTTCCGCCGCCGCTGCGACGCTCACCAACACCGTGCTGGTGTTGTCTGCGCTGAAACTGTTTTCCACTTTGCTGACCGGCACGCCGCTGCTCGGCACGATTTACGCTACGCTGATCGGGGTAAACGGCGTGATTGAACTTGTCGCGGCGATTCTGCTGGTCCCCGTGATCGTTGCGGCAGTCAAGCCGCGCGAGCTTGTGCTGGGAATCGACATCGGGTCTTCTACCACGAAATTTGCGCTGGTAAAGAACCGCAGGTGCATCAAGCAGATGCGTAAGCCGGACGGACAGCCGTTTGAGGACGCGCTCGCAGAGTTCGGCACGGACGGTGTGAAGCGCATCGCGATTACCGGCGTTGGCGCGTCATACGTAAAGGGAGATATCCGCGGGATTCCGACTGCGCGGCGGGATGAATTCACTTCCGTTTCGCGCGGCGCGGTCCAGCTTTCCAAAAAGCACAACTGCCTGGTGGTCAGCGTTGGTACGGGCACGTCGTTCACGCGCGTTACACCCGTGCGCGCATGGCATGTCGGCGGCACGGGTCTTGGCGGCGGAGCGCTCAAAGGGCTCAGCGGCAAACTCTGCGGCACGGACGACATGGAGGAACTCCAGCGGCTCGCGGCCGAAGGCGATCTGCACGAAATCGACCTGCAGCTCATGGACGTTTGCGAAGGGACGATCTCCAATCTTACGCCGGATACGACCGTGGCCAACATGGCCAAGCTCACCGCAAACTCCGGAGAAGAAGACGCGGCGGCAGGGCTCTGCAACCTGATCTTCCAGGCGGTGGGACTGATGGCTGCGTTCGCCGTCAAACGGCATTTTACAAAGACGATCGTACTCGTCGGCACCATCACCGACTGGCCGATTGCAAAGCGCAGCCTCGACGAAGTAGCCGCGCTGCACAACGTTCGATTTATTATCCCTGAACATGCGGCGTTCGCAACGGCGATCGGCGCTGCTCTGGCGGAATAGGAGGAAGAGTGAAACAGTACCAGGCAGCCATATTGGGCTTTGGAACGGTCGGCAGCGGCGTATACCGCGTACTGACGGAGAACGGCGGGCAGATTACGCACCGCGAAGGCGTTGAAATTACGGTCAGAAGAATTCTGGTGCGTGATTTTGAGCATGAACCAAACCTCGGCCTTGCGCCGCGCGAGTTGTTTACGACTGCGTTCGACGAGATCGCCAGTGATCCAGAAATCGGCATTGTGATTGAATGCATGGGCGGCATCGAGCCTGCGAGGACCTTTATTCTCAGGGCGCTTGGCGCGGGCAAGACCGTCGTTACTTCAAACAAAGAAGTTATGAGCAAACATTGGCCGGAATTTGAACGGGCGGCCAAATCCACCGGCGCGGGGCTGTATCTTGAAGCGACGGTAGGCGGCGGTATTCCGGTTTTAAGGACGATCCTCAGTTCTATGCAGGCCAACAATATAACGCGCGTAATGGGGATTATCAACGGGACGACGAATTATATCCTCACCCAGATGACGGAATGCGGTCAGAGCTTCGAGGACGCGCTCAGAGAAGCGCAGAAGCTTGGCTACGCGGAAGCCAACCCCACGGCGGATGTGGAGGGTTACGACGCGATGTACAAGCTTTCCATACTTTCCTCAATGGCGTTCCATGCGCATATGCCGGTCGAGGTGATCTACCGTGAAGGAATCACAAAACTGACTAAGGCGGATTTTGAAACGGCGCAGCTTCTGGGCTATCAGATCAAACTGCTCGCAATCGGCAAAAAGGAAGGTCCGCGCATAGAGGTTCGCGTGCATCCGACGATGATTCCCGCCGGCCACCCGCTTGCGAGCGTGCGCGGCGTGTTCAACGCGGTTTTTCTGACCGGCAACGCGGTGGACGACGTGATGCTCTACGGGCGTGGCGCGGGTTGCCTGCCGACGGCAAGCGCCGTGGTGAGCGATGTTGTATACGCCTGCCATGCGGATAAAAGGCATCAGTATATGACGTTTCTCAACAATCCGGACATCAGCAGCGAAGTCGAATTGGTCCGGGATTTTTCCTGCATCTACTGCATCCGTCTGCATGTTGTGGACAAACCCGGCACCATGGCGGCCATTGCAGGCGTTTTCGCCAATCACGGCGTATCGCTCAAGAGCGTCGTTCAGTTGGGAAAGACGGACGGAACCAGTTCGCATATTACGTTCCTGACGCATATGGCGCGGGAATTTGCCGTCCGCGAAGCGCTCGAAGAAATCGAAGCGCTGGACTGCGTAAATGAAACCGAGAGTCTCATTCGCGTGGAAAATTAACGCTGCAAAAGCGAAATAACACTTGCAATGAACCTCCAGCTTCGCTATAATGTTCGTTGCGAGCGCTGGTGTAGCTCAGTCGGTAGAGCGCGTCATTGGTAATGACGAGGTTCATGGGTCCGATTCCCATCACCAGCTCCATGAAACAGAAAACGCACCCCAATATGGGGTGCGTTTTACTGTGAAAATCCGATGAAATATCGCAGGAACCGACAAACCCCGTCATTTGCGGCATCGAGGAAAATGATATAATTTTACTAAAGTTGAACGTAATGGAGGTTCTCCATATGTCCCGGACACCAGCACCCGATGAAAACACGCGATATGAGAACTGGAACGGCGTTGTGCGTGAAGCCGAAAGTCTGTATCAAAAAGCGGTAGATGCCGAAGGCGAGCGACGCGAATATTTTCTCCGGCAGGCGATGAACGTTCTCGATGGAGTTCCCGATGCGCATCCGGACAAAGCAGGTCTGGCAAAGCGAATCCGATATATGCTTTAAAAATTGCACAGGACGTTAGCAAGGACCCCGACCACAAAATAGGGCCGGGGTCTTTTGTTGTCCGACAATGAAATTTTGCCAGCGCTCAGTTTTCCTGCGTTTCGTCATCGCTTGGATTATTGTCGGGGGCCTCTGCAGACGGTTCGCCGCCGTCCAGCAGCCGTTCGCATTCGGGCTCTTCCACCGCGACGACGCCGTTCTGTCTTTTGCGGAGGAGTTTCATAATCGGATAAGTCAGCGCCGCGAACAGCGTTATGATAGAAATATACTGCGCAATCAGCAGCAGCGCGTCCGGCAAAGAGCCGCTTCTATCGTCGTTACCGTAGCCGCTGGCCACGTTGCTGCTGCGTTTATTGCCGCGCACGCCGGAGCCGGAGCGACCGCCGCCGTCGGAAACGCCCGGATTAGCTTCCGTGCCATCCTCCGGCAGTTCGCTCAAATCCAGCGGGCGCTGTTCAGCGGAGCCGTCGAGCGCAATATCCCCGCTTGGGGAGAAGGTGCCTCGTGAAAAACTCGCCGCCTGAACCGGCGCGGCGAGATACGTGACAAAACCGGACGTAAAAAGGCTGTAGCCGCCGAAGAGGACGGCTGCGGCCAGTACGGCGGCCAGAAAGATTTTTGCCGCTTTGTTTGCGCTCTTTTTCAGCAGTTTGCCGAAGATATAGTCCGCGTGAAGACCGAGATGGACGCCCATCAGGATTACGGCCAGCGCGGCGGAGAAATAGTGCAGCGTTTTAAAATTGCCCGCCGCATGGAAAGGAAAAACTACCTTGCTGATCAGAACGCCGCTGACGCCGACGGTTAACAGCGCAAACAGCAGCAGCGCGTCCACAATATAACATGTGTGCGCGTGAATCCCGGTCGACTTGGAAAACAGGCGCTTCGTGACCGCGCCGATCCACCTGGCGTTAAAGAGCAGGTGCATCACGACAAGGCCGGTCAGTGCCAGCCCGCCGACCTCGTGGAACGTCAGGCTAATTGCCTGCTTGCGGTACATCAGCGCCAGCAACAGGAGCATTGCCGCGTCGAAAGCCAGTTTCAGAGCGCGTTTTTGTTTTGCGGCCGGGTAAGGCTTCATGGAACGAGAGCCTCCTTCTTATCCTGCTAACAGCATATCGACCAATTTGGCATCGGCGGTGGACGGATTGCGGCAATCGTTTGTCAAATTGCATCAAACTGCTAAAAGTGGACGAGAAAACGCCGCCCCTTTGAGGGCGGCCCTGGCCGATCGAAAAATTAAATATTAAACGGTCACGTAGCCTGCATTGTCCGGACATTTAAGAACGGACGGCGGAATTAAGCGACAGTAATAGCAGAGCCTGTCAGCGGTAGATCAGGCCGACCAGTGCGTTGGTCCAGGTTGCCGGCAGAAGCTTGGCAAGAAAAACGAACAACTGATAGGAGGTGCCGACCGTTCGGAACGCGCGGGGATGCTTTTCGTTCGCCGCGCGGAGAATCGACTGTGCGACCCTCTCCGGAGGCATGCCGCTCTGCTCGTCTTGCTCCATAACGGAAACGGCATGCGCGAGTGCCTCGCCGTAAATCTCCGCGCCCGCCGCGCTTTTTCTCCGCGCGGCGGTGAAGCCGGTCTTCACGTCCCCGGGAAGCACGGCGCAGACCTTGACGCCGAAAGGCTTTACTTCGTTTCGCAGCGCAAGCGTCAGCGAATTGACCGCGGCCTTGGCGGCGGAATAAAACGACTGAAACGGGATGGCGATCGGCGCGGCAACGGAACTTACGTTAATGATATGCCCGCTTTTCGCCTCCCGCATGGACGGGAGGACGGACTGGATGCAGTTGAGCGCGCCGAAAAAATTGACCTCAAGCTGCGCATGCGCCTCGGAAAGGCCGGTAAACTCCGCCGCACCGGATATTCCAAAGCCGGCGTTGTTGACAAGAATGTCGATTTGACCTTCCTCCAGGAGGATCCGTTCCACGGCGGCGCGCACCTGCCCGGGGTCCGTTATATCCGCCGTGATATGCCGGATATTGCCGAAATCCGTCCCTTTGCGGGATAATTCATAAACGATGCAACCGTTGCCGCAGAGCAGCTCCGCGGCGGCTCTGCCGATGCCGCTGCTGCCGCCGGTGAGCATGCATACGCGCTTCACAGCGATTCCTCCTTGAGTACGTCCGCCATGACATCCATCGCCTCGTCGAGCAGTGGCTCGGTGAGCGTCGCCATATAGCTTGTGCGCAGCAGGCACTCCGTCGCGGGCGTTGCCGGCGGGAGCACGGGATTGACGTAAACGCCGGCCTCGTAGAGCTTCTTGGCGATAACCAGCGTCCGTGTGGTTTCGTAGGTGTAGATTGGAATAATCGGCACCTCGGTGTATTTATGGGGGATTTCGCGCTTATTCAGCCCGGCTTGCGTATACATGCAGATATCATGCAGACGTTCGACGCGCTGCGGTTCTTTTTCCAATACGCGCAGCGCAGCGAGCGCACAGGCGCAGTTAGAGGGCGTAATAGAGGCCGAGAAGATAAAGGGGCGGGAGTTATGCCGCACGTACTCGGCGACCACCTCGCTGGAAGCCATATAACCGCCAAGGCTGGCAAGCGACTTGCTGAACGTGCCCATATAGATATCGACTTCGTCGGCGAGTCCGAAATAGTCCGCCGTGCCGCGCCCGCCGCCGATTACGCCAAGACCGTGCGCATCGTCCACCATGACGCGCGCACCGAATTCCTTTGCCAGCGCGACGATCTCCGGCAGTTTCGCGATATCGCCGCCCATGCTGAACACGCCGTCGGTGACGATCAGCCGTCCCGCACTGTCGGGGATTTTCTCAAGGATGCGGCGCAGATCGTCCATATCGCTGTGCCGGTAGCGGACCATAGTGCCATAGGAAAGCTTGCAGCCGTCGTATATACTGGCATGGTTTTCCTTATCGCAGATTACATAGTCGCACCGTCCGACCAGCGCGCTGATGATGCCGAGGTTGCTCTGGAAGCCTGTGGAAAACGTAACAACCGCTTCCTTGTTCAGAAAGCGCGCCAGCTCCGCTTCGAGCTCCAGGTGCATGCGCAGCGTTCCGTTGAGAAAGCGGGAGCCGGAGCAGCCGCTGCCGTATCGTTCCAGCGCGCGGACGCCCGCCTCTATAACTTCCGGATGTGTGGTCAGGCCCAGATAGTTATTGGAGCCGAGCATGATGCGGCGCTTGCCCTCCATCATGACCTCGACGTCCTGGCGGGATTCGAGCGCATGAAAATATGGATAAAGCCCCGCTTCGCGCGCTTCCTTGACAGCAGTGCTCCGAAAGCACTTTTCAAATAAATCCATGTTACCCCCCAAATTCTATTTACCACGGTAACCTGTTCGCGGCGTGTTGATGCGGCCGTTGCAGCCCGTCCTCAGGCTTGTGTGGTAAGACAGTGGTTTAGTTTGCGCAAAAGCCGCATCAGCATTGCGATCTCCGCCTCCGTAAACGAGGAGAGCGCGGAAGAAACCGCGCCGTCCATATCCGGAAGCTGACGTCCGTAGTAGTCCATAAATTTTTCGGTTACGCAAAGATGTGATTCGCGCCGGTCGTTGTCGCTGCCGACACGCTCCAGATAGCCCTTTTGTACGAGCATGCCGACCTTGTACGATGCGTTTGGCTGGGAAATCCCTAAGAAGTCCGCAAATTCGCCGACCGTCGGATGATCGAGCAAATAGATCACCTCGACGGAAAACGCTTCCGTCGCGCTCAGACTGCCGGCCTTTTCTTTCAGTTGATTGAAAAGGTTGCGGTAATGCAGGAGACGGAGATTGCGGTACAGCTCGGATACCGATCGACTGAGCTTGCCGGACATATCTAAAACCACATCCTTTCCACCGAAAATACATAAATATTTTTATGTATTCTAGCAGAAAAGGATGTGGTTTGTCAATACAATCTGAACGTCGCGTACAGAAACGATACGGCTGAACGGCCTTATCCGGCCAGTTTCTCCGGATCGCCGAGATCTTCGCCAAAAGTATCGACGCGAAGCTTTTTGATCTTCTGTTCGACGATGGGTTTGCTGCCGATTCCGGTCGCACACGAGGCGATGGCGTCCACAACGTTCATCCCTTCGACGACCATGCCGAACGCGGCATAATCCTTGTCAAGGTATTTTGCGTCAGCGTGCAGAATGAAGAACTGGCTGCCTGCGGTATCATAGGCGCTCTGCGGATTGTAGGGGCTGCCCTGGCGCGCCATGCTCACAACGCCGCGTTCATGAGAAAGAGGGTTGTGGAAATTGTTGTTTGAAAACTCGCCCTTTATCCGATAGCCGGGGCCGCCCGTGCCGGTACCGGTCGGATCGCCTCCCTGGATGACGAAGTTTTTCACCACACGGTGAAAAACGGTGCCGTCGTAAAAGCCGCTGTTGGCAAGGGAAATAAAATTTCGAACCGTGTTCGGGGCGATATCCTGATACAGTTCCAGTTTAATGACGCTGCCGTTGAGCATTTCGATGGTCGCTATGGGTACTTTGGTAATCAAAATTGTCCTCCTGATGCATATCCTTCGGCGCGGCGTGTAAGGGACGGTTACCCAATGTGCGCGTGCGCCGGAAAACGTGGTACCGGTTCGCTGCAAAACAAGCGCTGAATGCGGCTTCGTTTTGCCCGGCAGTACCTATTTTCAGCCATACAAAGACGGTTGTCAATGGATGAATTCTTACATTTATATGAACGTTTCCCGAGGAAAACACGGATGAAGGCGATATCCGCCGCCGGCGAAGACCGTATACAACGCCATTACGTAATTTGCGCAGGCTGCACAAAGGGG
>CAYTHS010000110.1:0-8880 GCA_964437665.1 uncultured Oscillospiraceae bacterium | reverse complement strand
CCACAAAAGCGCATTTCCGCCACCTCGGCTTGCATATTTTCGTTGAAAAGTCTCGCCGCAGCACCACTGCGCCTGTGTTTTTTGTCTCAATCTGCAAGCCGAGGCAGCATAACTGCATCTTTCAGACTTTAGTAACACACCCTAGGAAGGCACATTGCGACAATTTTTTTCTTTTCATCAGCAATAATACGATGTATGCAGAACATAAGCGTGGATGATACGATTTCTCAGTTTGTATAAAGAGGAGCGACATGCAATATCGGCCGCTCCTCTTTTTTGTGTTACTCCACGATTACCGTTCCATCTTCCTTGACTTCGACCTTCGCGCCGGTCTTGACATAGGCGAGGAACTCTTCGCCAAGGCCGTCCACAACGGGCATGCTTACGTCCGTCCAGACGTCCGCGAGAATTGCACCCGCCGCGGCAAGCGAATCGATCGGCCGCGCAAAGAGCATGCAGGACGGCTGCTGGCCGAGCGCCGCCGCACAGTATATGACCATGCCGCCCGTGGTCGAGCCGATGGTCTGCGGCAGGCAGAGCGCCGCGCCGTGCATGGGCTTTTCGTAGATGTCCGGGTTGTTCTGGTCGGAGCATTTGGCGTCTTTGTCCTTGAACATCAGCGCTTTTTGGAAGCTGGCGAGGGTGTTGAAGCCGTTGTGTGAAACCAGCGCGTCCGCCGTCGCCGTGCCGGGGACGACCGGGCGGCCCTTAAAGGTTTTTGCCATATCAGTTGCCCCCTTTCGAAAGGAGATCGAGAATCTCCGCGTCCGTATGGTACCGCGCGGACGTATAGGTGCGCAGTTTGTTGGAGTTGGTGATCACCGGCTGTTTGCCGCAGAGCGGATTGTTCATGTACATGAGCGGGCAGATGTAGGAAAGCACCACGCCCATGTCCAATAGCTTCTGATAGTCCGGCGTTTCTTTGAACTCCGCCTGCACCGCCAGCGCCGAGGTGAACACCGTCGGGATAGCGACTTTTTTGCGCCCGGCCTTTTTCAGCGCGTCGGAAAGCGCATTGGTCCAGTCGTGCAGTTGCTTAATGGACAGATGCGGGCAGCCGACGAAGCAGAGCTTCGGCTTTGCGGCCGCGTCCTTCCAGATGCAGGGATAGCTTGCGCGCACGCGTTCGAGTTCCGCATCGTCGATGACGTACGTTTTCGCGCCGTCGGCAATCAGCTTTTCGCCGAGTTCAACGGCGTCCGGCGTGAGCCCCGCGATGTGGTAGAGCCCGACCGCGCCGTTGCTGGCGGTCGCCGCGCCGAAGTCTTTCAGGTACGCGGTCGCGTCCGCGTCCAGCTCGGTGCCGATGAACTTGGTCAGCCCCTTGACGTACGGCACGTCCTCCATGACCTTCATGCCGATTGCGCTGCCGAGGATCTGCGCTTCCGGTTTCTTGGAGGTTTTGATCTCCACGACCCAGGTCGCCTTGCGGCCCTTGTCGGTGAGCAGGCCGAAATACGGCACGCAGCCGGCGATGCTGCCGAAGAGTTCCAGGATGCCGCTGTTGCGGTTGCAGCGTGCGCCGAGTACGCTGTTTGCGTAGACGACCGCGCTGCTTTCCGCCCAGCTGAGCACGTCGCCTTTTTTCGGCTTGTTGCCGACTTCGTCCATATAGCAAGTGCAGGTAAACGCGTCCGGATTGAGCAGACCGAGGGTTTTGAGCTGCTCTTCATAGTCGGATTGCTTGCTGTACATGAATTTGAACACGAGGTCCTGCAAAAGGCTGCTGGGCACGTTTTTGTCCAGCGGGCGCGGGTCGACCGAGAATTTCTGCCCGGCGAGCGCGCCGCCCGAAATCAGCTGGTCCATGAGCGAGTAGACGGGCTTCATGACCGAGAGTCCGAAGCTCGTGACCAGGTGGCCGTATTCGCTGGTGACGGGCACCATTTTGCCTGCGCCGAACGTTTCGCCGTAGACGACGAGCGTTTTCATCACCTTTGCCATCGCTTCGCCCTTTTCGCCGTCCAGAATGGCCTGCTGTTCGGGCGTTAGCTCCATCTTTGCCATTGTTTGTTCGCCTCCTTAAATGCGGGTCGCCAGCGCGTACGCCGCGCGGCAGGCTTCGAGCACGCGCCCGGCCGAGAAACTGTCGCCGATGTTATACAGCTCCGGAGCCACACGCAGTTTTTGCCCTTCGAGATACGCCGTGTCGTCCGGTTTGCCGCCCATGGCGAGCACGACGAGGTCGGCGTCCAGCTCCACGCGCTTGGGTTCGTTCCCGACTTTCGGCGCGAGTGGGTTTTCGATGTTTTCGGGCAGGATCGGCGCCCAGGTGTTGTAAGGATTCGGGACGTTTTTATGCATGTTCCGTTCGACGACGACGTGCTTTTCGTTGAATTCCTTAACCATCGTGCAGTTGAGCAGCGTAACGCCCTTTTTCTGCAGATAATGGATCAGGTGCCCGCGGTTGGCCGTGCAGGTGCCCATCATGAAGTAGGGCAGCATCTCGACGACCGTAACGTTGCGGTCCTTTTCGTACGCGAGATAGTAAGCCGTTTCGCAGCCGACTACGCCGCCGCCTACGACGACGATCTTCTTTGCGTCGCCAAGCAGCGATTCGTCGACCAGCAGGTCGGTGGCTTCCATATGCGGGATTTTCTCCAGTCCCTTGAGCCTGGGTGTGCCGCTCTTTGTGCCGATGGCGTAGATCACCGCGTCGAATCCGCCCGACTTGAGCTGTTCGCTGGTTGCTTCCGTGCTGAAGTGCGTTGTCAGGTCAAATTCCTTTTCGGCGCTCTTGAGCTCGCGCTCCAGATAGAAGAGGTAGTTCTGAATGTCGTATTTCATGCGCGGCACGCTGCCGGGGACGATCTTGCCGCCGATGCGGTCCGTCTTTTCGAACAGCTCGACTTCGTGTCCGCGGCGCGCGGCCATAACGGCGAAGAGCACGCCTGCAGGACCGCCGCCGACGACCGCGATGTGTTTTTTCTTTTCCGCAGGCGCGATGGCCTCCGGCATGAGCTCCTCAAAGCCGGTGCGCGGGTTGACGGCGCACTGCGGATGCCCGCCATCCACGAACTCGTTAATGCAGCCTTCCTGACAGCCGATGCACGGGCGGATTTTGCCGACCTTGCCGGCAAAGGCCTTGTTCGGCCATTCCGGGTCGGCCAGCAGCGGGCGGCCGAGCATGACCATGTCGCACATGCCGTCGCGAAGCGCTTTTTCCGCGAGGTCCGGATAACCGAGTTTGCCGACGGCGACCACGGGCACGGGCAGACCGGCGTTGGAGACGACTTTCATCTCCTCGAACCTCTTTTTGACCAGCTGCGCCACGTCCAGGAAGCAGCCCGCGGGCATGCTTGCCGGCGGATGCGGCAGCCACCAGTTGTCGTAGCAGCCGAGGTCTACGTCGAAGAGGTCCACGCCCGCTTTCACGAGGTTCTGCATGTAATCGAGCGTTTCCTCGATCGTCCGGCCGTTTTTAAATTTACGCAGTGCCTTGACCTGCATGCCTTCTTCGCCATAGGTTTCGTTGAGGGCGAGGGAGAGGTCGATGCGGTACATGATCGGGTATTTTGCGCCCGCGCGTTTGCGGAGTTCCTTTACGAGGTCGATGCCGAAGCGCTGCCAGTCGGCGTATTTACCGAGTTTGCGGCGGTTGAAGGCGGGGTTGGTGAGCTGCTCGAGCAGGTAGCCTTCGTGGCCGTGCAGGTAAACGCCGTCGAGTCCGGCGGCCTTTGCGTCCGCCGCGGCCTGCCCGCCGTTTTTGATGATTTTGCGTAGTTTGCCGCCGGAAAGCGGCATGCAGGGAATCTCCGAAATATAAAAGTTCGGGTTGAGCGACGCGGAAACGGGGAACTTCATCTGCGTAATGAGACACTGCGGATTGCCGACGCGGCCGAGGCCGGGGGTCAGCTGGATGAAGATGCGCGCGCCGTAGTTGTGGCAGCCCTGCGCAAGGTCGCGCCAGCCGGAAAACACCGTGCGGCTGCGGTCGATGCGCGGGAAGTACGAAAGGTGCCCAAGCTCCGTGATGGAGTTGTCGATGCCGTGGCTGATCGGAATCAGTCCGGTGGTGATCAGGCCGACGCCGCCCTTTGCGCGCGTAAAGAAATACTGCAGCATTTTTGCGTTGGGCCGGCCGGTTTCCTCACACATGTCGATGTTGCCCATCGGCGCCATAACGAGGCGGTTTTTGATCGTCACCGAGTTCACGCGGATCGGCGAGAACATGTGGTCGTAAGGGTAAAGCTTGCTGGTCATGCGGCCGGAACCGCCCGCGCGGTTTTCGTTTTGCGCATCACAAACCCAGCTGCCGTATCCGTCGACCAGATTTTGTACGAACGCGTCCTTTTTCAAGTCGGGATCTCCTCGCTTTCGATATGAATTTTAGTTGGATAATAGAGGATAGATAAACTCCAGATACTATTTTATCAAAGCGGGGAAACAGCGTCAAGGAAACACTGAAATAAAACGATAATATAATATCGATTAGTCGGATTCAACGCGTCGCAGGGACGTTTCGGTTGGCTTTTTTGCGCCTGGATGCTATAATGCGATTATGGAAAATATACGCAGCAAACCGCAGATTGTGAGCGACGTTCTGCCGGGTTCCCCGGCGGAGCGTTTTGGCGTTGCCGCGGGGGAAGCGCTGATGGCCATAGACGGCGAGCCCGTTATCGACCTTGTGGATTACGAACACCTTAGCGCCAACGAGGTGCTGCGCCTTACGATTTCAGACAAGGCGGGGAAAGTCCGCGAGGTAAAGGTTAAAAAGGAAGAATACGAACCTCTCGGCCTGTCGTTTGCAACGAGTTTGATGGACGGCATGCGAACCTGCAAAAATCACTGCGTGTTCTGCTTTATCGACCAGATGCCGGACGGCGGGCGCACGAGCCTGCACGTGAAAGACGACGACTGGCGGATGTCGTTCATCATGGGCAACTATATCACGCTGACGAATCTGGACGACCGCGAGATCGGGCGTATCATCCGCCGCCGCGTAAGCCCGCTGTATATTTCGCTGCACGCAAGCGACCCGAAAACGCGCGTCCTGCTCATGCGAAACCCGACGGCGGGCCGGGCGATGGAGCAGTTGCGGAGGCTTGCGGACGCGGGGCTGAAGTTTCATCTCCAGGCGGTGCTCTGCCCGGGCGTCAACGACGGGGAAATCCTGCAAAAAACGATGGAAGACGCGGTCTCGCTTGCGCCGGCGGCGCAGTCGCTCGCGCTCGTGCCGGTCGGCATCACGAAATTCCGCGACGGACTGTTTCCGCTGCGGCGCTACACCCCTGACGAAGCGCGCAAGATGATCGAAACGATCGAACCCATGCAGGCGGCGTTTTTAAAAAAACTCGGCACGCGGTTTGCGTTTCTTGCGGACGAGTGGTACACTTTGGCGGCGCGCAAACTGCCTCCGTACGAGGCGTATGAGGATTTTGTTCAGATTGAAAACGGCGTGGGGCTGCTGCGGCTCTTCGAGCGCGAGATGCTCGACGCGCTAGCGGAGAAAAAGCCGCTGCGGAAAAAGCGCAGGTTCCTCATGGCGGGCGGTGTGGCCGCCGAGCCGTTTTTCCGCGATCTGTATCCCTGCCTTTTGCCCTACGGCGTGGAGATTGAGACGCGCGCGATCCAAAACACGTTTTTCGGCGAGTGCGTGACCGTCGGCGGGCTGATTACGGGCGGCGACCTCACGCGGCAGCTCGAAGGAAGTAATTTCGGCGAGGCGCTCTTGATCCCGCGCGCCATGCTCAAAGCAGACGAGCCGCTGTTTCTGGACAACATGACGCTTGAACAAGCCGAAACAATACTGCAAACTAGAATCCTTCCGGTTTTTTCCGGCGATGAGCTGATTGAAACCGTATTTGGAAGCATACAGGAGAAACGTTTATGAAAAAACCTCTGGTAGCGATCGTCGGACGGCCGAACGTCGGCAAATCGACGCTGTTCAACCGCCTGGTCGGGCGGCGCGTGGCGATTGTGGAAGACACGCCGGGCGTTACGCGGGACCGCATCTATCAGGACGCGGAGTGGCTCAGCTATGCGTTCACGCTCATCGACACGGGCGGCATTGAAGCCGTCGGCGCAGATGTGATTTCCGCGCAGATGCGGCGGCAGGCCGAGCTTGCCATCGAAACGGCGGACGTGATCGTGTTCCTTGTGGACGGCCGGGAAGGACTGACCAGCGCGGACGAGGACGTTGCCGACCTGCTGCGGCGCTCCAAAAAGCCCGTCGTGCTCGGCGTGAACAAGGTGGACGCGCAGAAGTTTGAAGACGCGGCGTATGAATTTTATGCGCTGGGCCTCGGCGAGCCGTTTGCAATCTCCGCCGCGCAGGGATTGGGACTCGGCGACCTGCTTGACGAAGTCGTACGTGATTTCCCGCGCGATCTGGAGTCGCAGGAGGACGATCGCGTGAATATCGCCGTGGTGGGCAAGCCCAACGTCGGCAAATCCAGCCTCGTCAACGCACTGCTCGGCGAGGAGCGCAGCATCGTAAGCCATATCCCCGGCACCACGCGGGACAGCGTGGACACGCCGTTTTCGCACGATGGAAAGGACTATACGCTGGTCGACACGGCGGGCATCCGCAGAAAGCGCAGCGTGGAGGACGAAACCATCGAGCGCTACAGCGTCATCCGCTCGCTGGCGGCCGTGCGCCGCGCGGACGTCGTGCTGATCGTTTGCGACGCAAGCGAGGGATTGAGCGAGCAGGACGTGCGCATCGCGGGCTACGCGCACGAAGAAGGCAAGGCCAGCGTGCTCATCGTCAACAAGTGGGACCTGATCGAAAAGGACACGAACACGATGAACCGCTTCAAAAAGGACCTTGCGGCGGACCTTGCGTTTATGAACTATGTGCCGATGCTCTTCATTTCGGCCAAAAACGGACAGCGCGTGCATAAGGTGCTTGAAACCGTGGACGCGGCGTTCGCCCAGAGCCGCCGTCGCGTTCCGACCGGACAGCTTAACGACATCGTCGGCGAAGCGGTGACGATGAACGAGCCGCCTTCGGACAAAGGCCGCGTGCTGAAGATTTATTTTGCGACGCAGGTTTCCGTGCAGCCGCCTACGTTCGTTATATTCGTCAACAACGCGGAGATCGTGCATTTTTCGTATCAGCGATATCTGGAAAACTACTTCCGTAAATCGTTTGGGTTTGAAGGCACGCCGATCCGGCTGATTTTCCGCAACAGAAAGAAGGACACCGAACAATGACGTTTTTTAACGGATTTTACACTATCAATTTTTGGACGGTTCCGGCGTGCGCGCTTGCGGGGTACCTGCTCGGCAACATTCAGACCGCCATCATCGTGAGTAAGCGGTATTTTCACGACGACGTACGCAACCACGGCTCCGGCAACGCGGGAAGCACCAACATGGTGCGCGTTTACGGCTATGGGCCGGGCGCGATTACGTTCGCGGGTGATTTTATGAAAGCCGCGCTCGGCATTGCTGCCGGGCAGTTGCTCTGCGGGACGGTCGGCGGCTACATCGCCGGACTCTGCGTCGTGATCGGCCACTGCTGGCCCGTGTTCGACGGGTTCCGCGGCGGCAAGGGCGTCGCGTCGTCGGCAGGCATCGCAATACTTACGTTTCCGCTCGGCGCGGGCATCGCAATCGCGCTCGGTGCGCTGCTGCTGGCGGTCAACAAGCGCGTTTCATTGATGTCGATGACGAGCATCCTGCTGTTTTTCATCTGCGTGCTGGTTTTTCGGCTGCACGATCTGCCGCTTGTCGTGCTTTCCGCGCTGCTGGTGATCGTCATCTATGTGCGGCATATTGATAATATCAAGCGTCTGCTGCACGGCGAGGAACAGCGCCTGAAAAAAGAAGGCAGAAAAATCCAATAATCCAGTTCGTTATGTTGTGATATGCGAGCGCATCCCCGAACAAGGGATGCGCTTATCCGCTTAAAGAATGTCTAGGGATGCTAAGGGCGCAGGCCGTGGTCTGTATATAACGTTTGTTTTACCGGTTCATCCGTACCGCATCAGCAGAATTGGTTGAAACGATTGTACTTCATCAACATATTTCAAAGCGACAAAAAGACTGCCGAAGCAACAGGCTTTCGGCAGCTTTGTGCGATAACGAATTCAGGTATTTCGAATCTATCCGATTACAAATTGAGTCTTGACTTCTTCTATCGCTTTGAATGCATCTACGGCGTCTACACAGAATTCGATTCGCGTATCGCTGGTGGTGATCAGCCAGACATGGATGTTGGCGCGCTTAAGCGAAGAAAGCAAACGCGAAGCTACGCCGTGCTGCAGTGCCATCCCCGTGCCTTCGAGCGTAAGTTTGGTGAGGTCCGAGCGCGTGCGGACAGAAAAATCCAGTCCGGTGCATTTGAGCATATTCAGCGCATCCAGCGCCTGGCACAGGTCGTTGCCGGCAAGTGAAAAACCGATGCTCACAGTCTGCTCGTTCGGCTCGCAGCAAGCGATCATATCCACGAATACGTCGCGTGCGGCGATCGCGTCGAACACCTCGGAGGTCAAAGAGTCACTTTCGGCGGGCGCGCGAACATAGACCGTCGCCTGATCCTCAAGCGAAAGAAGGCGGGAGGCGACGTTATGTTCATTGACGACGTTTTTCATGTTGTAGAGTCCGCTTTGCTTACCGGTTACAAACTGCGCGGCGCGCAGTGCGCCTTGTGCAAAGACCTGTTTGCTGAACGCCCGGTGTGTGATTTCAATAATTTCGTCCGCACCTATGAACTGAACCTGATGTTCACCAACAATGGTGCCGCCCCTAACGGAGTGGATGCCGATTTCGTTCTGCGAGCGACGTTTGTTTTTTTCGTGACGACCGAAAACCAGTTGCATTTCATCCGCATTGCCGGCTGAAACGGCCCGCGCGAGCATCAGTGCGGTGCCGCTGGGTGCATCGACCTTTTTGCGGTGATGCGTTTCGATGATCTCCACGTCAAAATCACGG
>CAYTHS010000109.1:0-8949 GCA_964437665.1 uncultured Oscillospiraceae bacterium | reverse complement strand
TCGTGCGCACATGTGTGATTGTTTGTCCGGAAGACGAGGCGAAGAGCGTTGCGAATTTTCTTAAACCTCTTGACTGGACGGATTTTGCATTCCCAAAACGGAGCGGTACGCCCGCGCAGGCCGTTGGAGAACTCGTTGAACGGAATAAAGAGCTTTCCGAAAAGAAAAATAATCTTGAGCAGGCGCTGGCTCAGGAGGCCGGCGGCAGCACGGCTATGGTTGAGAGCGCCTACGATGCGGCGGTGATTGCGCGTGACCGCGCGGCTGCGGCTGCGGAGCTTGCGACGACAAGCGCAACATTCCAGTTGGAGGGATGGGTGCCGGAAGATAGAACCGATATCGTTGAAAAAGCGGTTTTGTCCGTTACGGATGCATACTATCTTTCCATACGGGAACCAGCGGAAGGGGAAACACCTCCGTCGGTTGTTGAGAACAAGAAATTCGCAACGCCGTTCGAGCAGGTGACGAATCTATATTCGAGGCCCGACCCAAAGGGAATCGACGCGACGCCATATATGGCCCCGTTCTATGTGCTGCTGTTTGGCCTGATGCTCAGCGACACGGGGTACGGGCTTGCGCTGGCTGCACTGACGGCGCTTTATATCAAACTGAAAAAACCCGCCGGGATGTCCGGCGGATTTGCCCGCGTTCTGTTCTGGGGCGGCCTTTCGACTATGTTCTGGGGCGTTCTCGTCGGTACGTTTTTCGGTATGGACTTCGACACGCTGTTCGGCACGAAAGACCTTTTTCCGCTGTTTATCGACCCGATGGCGGATCCGATCGGCATGTTGATCCTATGCTTCGGGCTGGGCGTGATCCATATTCTTTTCGGCGTGGGGCTGAAGATGAAGCTTTCGTTCTCGCGCGGAGATTGGCAGACCGCCGTATTTGATAACTTCTCATGGATACTGATCGTATGCGGGTTGATTCTATATGCGGTCCCAACCGCTGTGGAAGGCATTCCCGCGGCTGTCGGCATGGCCGGACTGATTGCGGCGGCACTCGGTGCGGCGATGATATTACTGTTCAAGGGCCGGAACAAGAAGAATCCGTTTTCAAGGACGATTTCGGGGCTTGGCGAACTTTATCAGGTGACGGGCTTTCTTTCGGACATTCTTTCTTACGCGCGTTTGTTTGCACTGGGTATTGCAACGGGCGTAATTGCGTCGGTATTCAACGAGCTTTGTAAGATGCTGATGAGTTCCCCGGTGCTTGTGCTAAAAATACTCGGCATCATCGTAGCGTGCGCGCTTCTCGTCGCACTGCATGCGTTCAACATCGCTATCAACACGCTGGGTGCGTTCGTGCACTGCGCGAGATTGCAGTATGTTGAGTTTTACAGTAAATTCTACGAGGCGGGCGGCAGGGCCTTCCGTCCTCTGGGATATCATACAAAACATGTTCGGATTACGGATGAATCTTCATCCATGAGCGATTAACGAAGGAGGAATTCTCACGATGGAACTTCAGTGGGGAACAATTTTTGCAGCGGCCGGCGCAGCGATGGCGGCGGTTTTGGCCGGTATTGGCAGCGCGCTGGGCGTAGGTATGGCCGGGCAGGCCGGCTCGGGCGTTGTGAGCGAGGATCCGGATCGGTTCGGCTCCTGCCTGCTGCTTCAGCTTTTACCAGGTACGCAGGGTATTTACGGACTGCTTATCGCATTCGTCATCGCGACGAAGGCCGGACTGCTTTCCGGCGGCGCCGCGATTTCCGCAACCGCAGGGCTGACGCTCTTGCTTGCATCCGTCCCGATCGCGTTCGGCGGCCTGATTTCGGGAATAGCACAGGGCAAAGTGGCGGTTTCCGGCATCAACATGATCGCTAAGAAACCGGAAGAACAGGGTAAAGCGATGCTGATGACCGTCATGGTGGAAACCTACGCGGTGCTCGCGCTGCTGATCTCCTTCCTGCTGGTCAACGGCGTCCGTGTTTAATAAGCAAGAAGCATCGCTACGATAAGGAGCAGTCAATGGCAACCATATCCATATCCGGAACGAACAAGCTTGCCGAGCGAATCGTCGGCGAGGCGGAGGCGGACGCAAAAAAGGTTCTGAGCGAAGCGGAAGCCGGCGTGCGTTCGATCCGAGAGGAAAGTGATAAAGCGTTAGGGGAACTGCGCAAAAGTCTCGCCGCCAAGCGCGAAGCCGCGACGAAGAGCCTGCTGGACGGGTTTGTTACGCGCACCGCGCTTGACGGGAGAAAAAGCGCGCTCGCAAAAAAGCGCGCAGTGATCGACAAGGCGTTTTCACAGGCATATTGCGCTGTTCTCGCGTTGGATGAAGACGCAAGAACACAAATCTGCGCGAAGTTGCTGCTCGTGGAAGCGGAAGGCGGAGAGACGGTGGTTCCCGCGAAAGCCGACCGCAAGGGAATTCAAAAAACGATCGGCGATATGAAAGACGTTTCGCTGAAGCTGTCGGAAAGAAACGCCGATATCGAAGGCGGGTTCCTGCTCGTGAGCGGGAGCTATGAAAAGGATTGTTCGTTTGCGTCTTTGATGAACGAAATACGCGGCGGCGAAGAAACGCACATCGCAAAGATGCTGTTCGACTGATCGGAGGGAGGTTTCATGCCACAGCCAAGTTACCCCTATGCGGGCGCGCGCATCAGCGCGCTGGAAAAGGGACTGTTCAGTGGACAAGCCCTCCGGAAGATGGCGGAAGGAAGCCTGGAGGACGCTATGCGTGCGTTACTCGACGCGCGTTACGGCGGCATCCCTGAGGCGACCAGCGAGGACGGCGAGCGGATGATTGAAAACGTGCGCAGGGAGACGGCGGGGACGATTCGCGAGCTTTCGCCCGATCCGTGCTTAACGGATTTGTTTCTGCTGCAGTCCGACGTGCATAACCTGAAGGTGTTGATCAAGGCGCGGCTGCTCGGCACGAGCGATACGGTCCTGCTGGAAGGCGGGTTGTATCCGGTTGAGAAGCTCCGCGAAATGACGGCCGAACAGAAATATGACGAATTGCCGGAAGCGCTGAAAGCTGCGCTCGGCAAACTGGAGCGCAAACTGAAAATACAAGCGGATCCGCAGATGGTGAGCGTAATGACCGATTACGGCTATTTACAACACTGTCTGGAAGAAACCAAAAATGCAGAACCGTTTGCAAAGCAGTATTTTGAAGCGCTGTGTGATTTCGACAACGTGATTACGTTCCTCCGTATGCGCGCGATGGGTGCGCAGAAGGAAGACCTTTGGGACGTGTTACTGCCGTGCGCGGGGATTCGTTCGGACGTGCTTGTCGACGCATACGAACTTTCGTCCGAGTCGCTGACCAAGGCGCTTCATGGAAGCGTGGCGAAAGCCGCCATGCACGAAGGCCTCACAAAGATGTTGATTTCGGGCAACATCTCGATGCTTGAAAAAGCACGCGACGACTATCTGCTTTCGCTGGTTAACGAACACCGGCACGACGTGATGACGATCTTTCCGGTGGTCGGGTACTATCTTGCGCGCGACCGCGAAGCAAAAGCGATCCGCATGATACTCACCGTGAAGCGGAACGGGTTGGACGACGGCGTGATCACGGAAAGGCTGAGGGAATTGTATGGCTAAAATCGGCGTAATCGGGGACCGCGATTCCGTTCTGCTGTTTAAAGCGGTGGGACTGGACGTATTTTTTGAAGACGATGGCGAGACTGCCAACCGCACGCTCCATCGTCTTGCACGGCAGGGTTATGCCGCGGTGTTTGTTACGGAGAAGCTCTTTCCGGCTTGTGAAGAAACGATTAAGGAATTCGAGGGGAAGGCGTATCCTGCTATCATCCCGATTCCGGACAATCAGGGTTCACGCGGCGAAGGGATGCGCGCGCTGAAGAAAAACGTTGAAAAAGCCGTGGGAATGGACATTCTTGCGAATACAGACTGAACGAATATAATGGATTGCTCCCCGGAACTGTGCTGAGCGCTCCCCGGGTTGACGATACAGGATTTGATTACGAAAGGGCAAAGAACATGCAAGGTACGATCATCAAGGTCTCGGGACCGCTCATCGTCGCCAGCGGCATGGCGGACGTACAGATGTACGACGTTGTGCGCGTTTCCGAAAAGCACTTGATCGGCGAAGTCATCGAACTGCGCGGCGATAAAGCCTCCATCCAGGTTTACGAGGAGACGGGCGGAATCGGGCCGGGCGAACCGGTGGAGACTACGGGCGCGCCGCTCTCAGTCGAGCTCGCGCCGGGGTTGATCGAGTCGATTTACGACGGCATCCAGCGGCCGCTGAACGTAATCCGCCAGCAGGCGGGCGACCGCATCACGCGCGGCGTTATGGTGGATGCGCTGGATCATGAAAAATTATGGAAGTTTACGCCGGTCGCCATAGTTGGCGATGAGCTTAAGGGCGGAGACGTTCTCGGCACGGTGCAGGAAACCGAAGCGGTTTTACACCGCGTTATGGTGCCGCCGTCGCTGTCCGGCAAGCTTATCTGGATTTATGAAGGGGAAGCGAATATCGTTACGCCGATCGCCAAGCTGGAAAAGGCGGACGGGACGATCGCCGAACTTCCGATGATGCAGAAGTGGCCGGTCAGAAAAGGCCGTCCGTATGCCGAGAAAGTTGCGCCGAAAGAGCCGATGATCACCGGACAGCGTGTTATCGACACGCTTTTTCCGGTTGCAAAAGGCGGCACGGCGGCGGTCCCGGGCCCGTTTGGAAGCGGCAAAACGGTCGTTCAGCATCAGCTTGCAAAATGGGCGGACGCGGACATCATCGTCTACGTCGGCTGCGGCGAGCGCGGCAACGAGATGACCGACGTGCTCATGGAGTTCCCGGAGCTCAACGATCCGCGCACGGGACTTTCGCTCATGAAGCGCACGGTGCTCATCGCCAACACGTCCGATATGCCGGTTGCGGCGCGTGAAGCTTCGATTTATACGGGCATCACGATTGCGGAATATTTCCGCGACATGGGTTATAAAGTCGCCATCATGGCGGACTCGACCTCCCGCTGGGCGGAGGCGCTGCGCGAAATGAGCGGCCGCCTCGAAGAAATGCCCGGTGAGGAAGGCTACCCCGCTTACCTCTCCAGCCGCCTTGCGGAGTTCTATGAACGCGCGGGTTCCGTTATCGCGCTCGGCACGGACGGACGCGAAGGCGCGGTTTCCGCCATCGGCGCAGTTTCGCCTCCGGGCGGCGATATTTCCGAGCCGGTTTCGCAGGCGACGCTGCGTATCGTCAAGGTGTTCTGGGGACTTTCCAGCAAGCTTGCGTACGCGCGGCACTTCCCGGCGATCGACTGGCTGCAGAGCTATTCGCTTTACCTCGACCGTTTGGAAAGCTGGTTTAACCAGAATGTTTCGAGCGAGTGGACGGCGCTTGTCCAAAAGACTATGGCGTTGCTGCAAGAAGAAAGCGAACTGGACGAAATTGTCCGCCTCGTCGGCATCGACGCGCTTTCGTTCAAAGATCGCCTCACGCTCGAATGCACGCGTTCCATCCGCGAGGACTATCTGCATCAGAACGCGTTCCACGAAGTGGACACGTATTCTTCGCCGAGGAAGCAGTATCTGATGCTCAAGGCGATATTGGCGTATTACGACAAGAGCCTCGTTGCATTGCAGGAGGACGCGCCGTTTTCCAAGCTCGCCGCCCTGTCGGTGCGCGAGAAGATCGGCCGCCTGAAGTATGTGCCGGAAGACGGTGTAGAAGCGCAGTATGAAACGATACAAAAGGAACTAAACGAGCAGATTCGCGCTCTGACCGAAGGAGGCGAAGCACATGCGTAAGGAATACCGTACCATTCAGGAAGTCGTCGGGCCGCTGATGCTGGTTGAAAAAGTATCCGGTGTAAAATACGACGAATTGGTGGAAATTGAGCAGGCGGACGGCGGAATCCGACGCGGCCGTGTCCTCGAAATCGATGAGGACAAAGCGCTCCTTCAGCTCTTTGAAGGCTCGCAGGGACTGCAAATCAGTTCCTCCAAGGCGCGTTTTCTGGGCAAGTCCATCGAGCTGGACGTTGCGCCGGACATGCTCGGCCGCATCTTTGACGGCATGGGCAAGCCCATCGACCACGGCCCCGCGCTGATCCCGGAAAAACATCTGGACATCAACGGCACGCCGATGAACCCTACCGCGCGCGACTATCCGAGCGAGTTCATTCAAACGGGTATTTCCGCAATCGACGGTCTGAACACGCTCGTCCGCGGTCAGAAACTGCCCGTGTTCTCCGGCTCCGGCCTGCCGCACGCCAACCTGGCCGCGCAGATTGCGCGGCAGGCGAAGGTGCTCGGTTCGGACGAAAAATTCGCGGTCGTGTTCGCCGCCGTCGGCATCACGTTTGAAGAAGCGGACTTCTTCATCAGCGATTTTCGCAAGACCGGCGCGATCGAAAAGACCGTTACGTTTATCAACCTGGCAAACGACCCGGCCATCGAGCGTATCGCGACGCCGCGTATGGCGATCACCGCCGCGGAATACCTCGCGTACGAGCTCGGCATGCACGTGCTGGTCATCATTACGGACATCACGAATTATGCCGAGGCGCTGCGTGAAGTGTCCGCTGCGCGTAAGGAAGTTCCCGGCCGCCGCGGCTACCCGGGCTACCTTTACACGGACCTTGCAACGATGTACGAGCGCGCCGGCAGGATCCGCGACAACGCGGGCTCCATCACGATGATCCCGATTCTGTCCATGCCGGAAGACGATGTGACGCACCCGATCCCCGATTTGACGGGTTACATCACGGAAGGACAGATTATCCTTTCGCGCGAACTGTACCGCAAGGGGCTGACCCCGCCGATCAACGTGCTGCCGTCGCTGTCGCGCCTCAAGGACAAGGGCATCGGCAAGGGCAAAACGCGCGAAGATCACGCGGACACGATGAACCAGCTCTTTTCCGCGTATTCGCGCGGCAAGGACGCAAAGGAACTCGCGGTCATCCTCGGCGACGCGGCGCTCTCCGAAACAGACAAACTCTACGCAAAGTTTGCCGACGCGTTTGAAGAACAGTATGTGTCGCAGGGATACTACACAAACCGCACCATCGAGGAAACGCTGGATCTTGGCTGGAAGCTTCTTGGCATCCTGCCCAAGTCCGAACTCAAGCGTATCCGCGACGAATATATCGAGAAATACTATCCCAAGGAGGCGTAGCCAATGGCCGCCATACAGGTAAAACCGACCCGTATGGAACTGAGCAACCTGAAGAAACGCAAAAAGGTTGCCGTTCGCGGTCACAAAATGATGAAGGACAAACGGGACGAGCTCGTTCGCCGCTTTATCGATTATGCACGCCAGAATAAGGCCCTCCGCGCGGAGGTGGAAGAAAAACTCTCCCGCGCTATGAAGAGCTTCGTGCTTGCCCGCGCCTCTATGAGCGGCGCGGAGATCGAGGAGGCGCTCATGTATCCCGCGCGCGCCGCGGAAGTGACCGCCGGCGTGCAGCATGTGCTCTCCATTCAGGTGCCGAAACTTGGCATCGAGACGCAGGAGGGGTTTACCTATCCATACGGGTTTGCAACCACCAGCGCCGATCTGGACACGGCGGTGCAGCTGCTCGCCGAAGTCCTGCCGCTGCTTGTGCAGCTTGCGGAGATCGAGAAGGCTTGCAGCCGCCTGGCCGACGAAATCGAAAAGACGCGCCGCAGGGTCAACGCGCTGGAATACGTAATGATTCCGCAGTTTACCGAGGCGATCCGCCGGATTCAGATGAAGCTGGACGAAAACGAGCGCGGAAATCTCACGCGACTGATGAAAACCAAAGAAATGCTGCAGGAGCAGGGCAGATGAACCCCGCCGTCCTCGCAGAGGAATATGGGTTTGCCGAATGCTTTGCGTTCCCCGCGCAGCCGTTCGATTTGTATGAGCGCCGTCTGAAGGACGGCGCTTTGCATCCTGCGGCGCTGCATCTGGTCTCCGATCCTGCGGGTGAACTGCCCTGGGCGAACGTAATCCTTGCGCTGATTATGCCGTACCGTCCTTATGCGGATGGTGTGCCCGTTTCCGGCAACTATCCTTCCAGCAACGCGGCGTACCACGCGGCGAATGGGTTGATCAAGGCGCTTAGCGAGCGCGGCGCTCGCGCGGAGCGGGTTTATGTGCCGGTGCGTGAACTGCTGATCCGAAGCGGCGTGGGCGTACCGTTGCGGAACGGGTTGACAGCGGTTCGTCCGTACGGCACGCGTTACAGCGTGCAGACCGTTGCCGCCAATTTGCCGCATGTTGTTTATACGCGGGAAAAGCCGCCCGCGGGATGTCCCTGTGGGAGTTGCCGCGCCTGCGAGCGCGCCTGTCCGAGCGGCGCAATTACGCAAAGCGGGTACGATTTTACGAAGTGTGCGCGCGCGTACATGGGCGGAGAACCGATGCCGGAGTGGGTCATGGACGCGCTTGGCAGTATCCTTGGCTGTGAGACGTGTCAGAGCGCGTGCCCGTTTAACGCGGGGATCGAGCCGATTGCATCGGCGCCGGATGCGTTCGCGCTGGAAAGACTGCTCCGCGGGGACTGCAAAGAAGCGCTCGAAATCGTCGGGAAAAACCTGAAAAAGAATGGCAGACTGATTCAGCATGCGTGTGTGATTGCAGCGAAGCAAGGCAGACGCGACTTGCTGCCGCTGATCCGGCCCTGGACGGACGACCCGCGAGAAGCGGTGCGCGTTGCTGCGGCGTATGCAATCAAGCGTTTGCAACAAAGTACGGAAGAAAAAGCAAACAACTGAAATAGCGTTTACAACAGAGGAGTTCTCGTGTTACAATATGTTTCGTCAACCAGTTTGCCGCGCTAAGCGGGGAGTTAGCGGTGCCCTGTACCTGCAATCCGCTGCAGCAGGGCTGAAATCCCGTTCCCCGGCAAGCGTCTGTGGGGCCGGATCCCGATAAGGGGCGTTGAGCGTCGGGTCCCGTGCAATTGCAGGCCGTGAACCATGTCAGGTCCTGACGGAAGCAGCATTCAGCGGAATCTGCGATGTGCCGCGGGGCAACCTGAAAGGAGCAACCTGTCGGAGC
>CAYTHS010000108.1:0-9058 GCA_964437665.1 uncultured Oscillospiraceae bacterium | reverse complement strand
GATCGTTCCAATGTTTACATGCGGTTTCGTTCTTTCGAATTTTGCCTTTGCCATTACAACCAATCCTCCTAAATAAGTGTGTTGTTACCCGCCTGCGGAATTTGTAACGGCAGCGGGCAAAAATAATTTGTGCACCTGATTTTGGATGCTGGAGCGGGTGATGGGAATCGAACCCACATAGCCAGCTTGGGAAGCTGGAGCTCTGCCACTGAGCTACACCCGCACGCAATCGCATCCGTAGCGCCGCCTGCACATGCGGCACTGCCGACGAACGCGCCCGTCCGCCGTTTTCCGGGGGAAGGGCTGTATCCGAACACCTAAAATTTGCCTCGCAGAAGGAACGTGCGTTACCCATGTCCCACCACGATAGCATCCCTTATTCTATAGACTTTGCGATAAAAAGTCAACAACCATATCGTGTGGAAAATACATTCCTGCACGCACAAAATATGCCGGTAACGGCGTAGCGGGCATCTGCCGCAGCCGTTGTGAAGCGGCGGACGGTATGGTAGAATGTTTTCATATTTATATTGCGGAACAGGAGACTTGCCTTGGACCGACCGATATTTTCGCGCCGCCGCACCGGCTGTTTTTTCCGAACGGACAAAAAAGGTTTCTTTTCGTTTACCCCTTTTGCCAAAATACTCTTCATGCTGTCCGGCGCAGCGATGACCGCGCTGCTTTCCACGCGCACCTCCCTGCTTGCCGAAGGCATCGGCGTGCTGTTCTCGCTGGCAGCATTCGGTCTGCTTGCTTTTCGCTGCAATATTCCCGGCCGCGTGTTTGCCGGCGCGTCCGGTGTTTTAAAGCCAGCCGTTTCCGCGCTGTTCGCTCTTTGGTATGCGTATCACTGCGCGCTGCGGTTCCAGACGGAAAGCCGGCACATCGTTTCCAAGCTCGGCTCGTTTATCGCGGTTTCGTCCGAAGGCACATCCGCACTTGCCGGTATCCTTACCGCAGTGGTCGCTGTTTTATCGCTGTTTGCTCTTTTTACTCTGTTCTATTTCTTTATCGGCACTGCGGTCAGATTCGTCCAAAGCTGGAAAACGCGCGCCGACGCAATCGACAAACGCTATCTCCTCGTCTGCGCGCTCATAGCGCTTGCTGCAATCCCCATGCTGTACCTTTTGACCAACGTGTTCTACAGCAACGGACATCCGTACGACGTGGTCTACACCAGCGACACGACCGAACTGATCGAATCGAACGCATACCTCAACGTCAGCGCGTATCAAAACGACATCCGCCAACCCCTTTTCGGTCTGTTCTCCATGCCGTTTGCCGTCGCGGCCATGCTCGTTTCCAAGCTCCTGTTTTTCGTTCCGAACGCGTATCCGATCGTCCTCGGCGTCATGCAGGCGGTTTTGTTGGTTTTTTGCTGGGTCCTGCTCGCAGGCATGCTGCGGCTGCAGGGCGGCGCGAAAATTCTGTTTCTCGTTATCGCCACAGCAACGTACCCCACGCTGCTGTTTGCGCTGAATATGGAGCAGTATGTCTTTGCGCTGTTCTGGGTAATTCTGCTGGTCTATGCGTATATCGAAAATCTGGAGCCGCGCGAGTTTTTCTTCCTCGCTTCGGCGGGTTCCCTGCTCACCAGCGGCGTGCTTTTCCCGTTGCTGCCATACCCCAAAGGGTTCAAGGCCAAATTAATCAAGCTTGTTCAGACCGGCCTGATTTTTCTTGCGCTGGTCGTCGTATTCGGGCAGCTGCCACTGCTGAAGAACGCCGCATCGTCGGTTTCCGAACTGCTTCGTTTTTCCGGAACGAAAACCGCCTTTTCGAATAAACTGCTCCAGTTTTTCAATTTTGTCGCGAGTTGCTTTGTTCGGCCAATGGCGTGCGCAGACTTCTCCACGTATGGATACGCTTCCTATCAGCTTTTGCCCGTAACGCAGTTCAGCATCCCCGGCGCCGTTTTCCTTGCGGCGGCCGCCGCCGGGTTTGCGCTCAGCGCAAAAAACCGCTTTGCACAGATCTGCGCGGGCTGGGTTTTGTTTTCCTTCGTTCTGCTTTGTCTGTTCGGCTGGGGCACAGCCGAAAACGGACTTGTGCTCTACACGCTGTATTTTTCCTGGGCGTATGTGTCGCTTGTCTTCCTCGCCGCAGAAAAGCTGCTGAAAAAATGGAAAACGGCGCAATACGTTCTTTATTCCGCGGGCGCCGCCGCTCTGCTTTCGGTCAATCTCTTCGGGATCGCCGAAATCGTTGCGTTCGGGCTCCGCTATTATCCGGCGAGGTAAGTAAATGAAAAAATATCTGAAACTCATGCGCGTCAAGCATTACGTCAAGAACGTGCTGATCTTCCTTCCGCTTCTCTTCGGCGGACAGCTCTTCAACGGGGAACTGCTCGTCAAGGTGCTCCTGGGCTTTGCGGCGTTCAGCCTGCTTTCCTCCGCCGTGTATGTCGTCAACGACATCCGGGACGTAAAAAGCGACCGCGAGCACCCGACCAAGCGCTTCCGTCCCATCGCCAGCGGAGACGTGTCCGTCCGCGCGGGGATCGTGCTGGCCTGCTGTCTGTTCGCCGCGGCAATGGCGCTCAACTATTTCTCGTTTGCGCCAAGCTGGACCGTCTGGCTGATTCTGCCGCTGTACTTCGCGCTGAACGTCGGCTACAGCCTCGGGCTGAAGGATATCCCCATCATCGACATCGCCATCCTCGTTTCGGGTTACCTGCTGCGGGTGTTTTACGGCTCCGCGCTCAGCGGGATCGAGATTTCCAAGTGGCTCTACCTGACCGTGATCGCCATGTCGTTTTATCTCGGCCTCGGCAAGCGCCGCAACGAACTCGCCTCCCAGCCGGACGACGAAAACCGACGCAAGGTGCTCCGGTTTTATACCTACGGCTTCCTGGATAAAAACATGTACCTCTGCCTCGCGCTCACCATCGCGTTCTATTCGCTCTGGAGCGTGGACGCCGTGACCGTTGCGCGCATCAACTCAAGCAACATCGTCTGGACGGTCCCGCTCGTAATTCTGATCTGCCTGCGCTACAGTCTGAAGGTCGAGGGCAATTCGGACGGCGACCCGGTGGAGGTGCTCCTCGGCGACAAAATGCTGCTTGCGCTTGTCGCTCTGCTCGGCGCCGCCATGCTGGCGCTGATCTATCTTTAAGGTTCGATTCCAATATGCAAAAGAAGCGGGTTTAGGCTTTGAACGGATATACATTTGACAAAACGATTTACGATGGCAGGGTCTCCTGGGATTTTTACCGGTTTTGCGTAAAAAAACAGCCCGCGCTGCTCCGCCATCTTCCAAAACAGCTTTTCGGCGCGCTCCGGTACGCGCTGGGACTGATCGGCCGCGCCGCCTTTACGGAGACGTTTTTCTGTTTTTTGCAGGGGGTTCCGGATGCGGACGCGTTTGTCCGGCTGTTCTGGGAAACGCATCGTAGCCGGATTTGCGAATGGTACCTGACGCAGAAAAAAGCGAACGACCTGATCGTTTCAGCTTCCCCCGCCTTTCTGATTCGCCCAATCTGCCTTGCGCTGGGCGTGGAAAACCTCGCCGCGTCGGAAATCGGCAAGGCAAGCGGGCGATTCGCCGATGCCGAACCCGCCGGCACGCAGGCGCGGCAGTCATTCGGCGCGGCTGCGCTTGACACATTCTATTCCGCTTCGCTTTCGGACGAACCGCTGGCAAAGTCCGCTAAACAGAGCTTTTTTGTTAAAAACGGCACTGCCGTTCCGTGGGAGACGTACCGCCCGACCGTTTGGGAGCGGGCAAAGCGCTTTTTCCTGTCCCGCGAGTTTTTCTGGTTTTTGATCATCGGCATCGTCAACACCTTTAACGGCGTTCTGTTTGCATATTTATTTTCGCTGCTCTTCCAGCCCAACCTCGCGTTCGTCTGCGGGTATCTTGTGAGCCTGTCGATTTCGTATCTGCTCAACAGCTTCATCACCTTCCGCGAACGGCTGGGGTTTGCAAAGTACGTGAAATTCTGCGTTTCCTATATCCCGAATTTTCTGATTCAGAACCTGTTCGTGCTGATCGTTTACAACTGGATGGGACTGGACAAGCTGATTGCATACTGCGCCGCGGCTGTCATCGGCATCCCCGTTACGTTTGCAATGCTCAAGGTGTTCGCGTTTCGCAAGCGCAGCATGTCAAAAGAGCAATAACGGTTAACCCCGCCTGCTTTTATCGCCCCGACAAAATCGCTTCCACCCGTTCACGGATGGAAGCGATCTTTTTTTTCATAATGATTTCGTTTACTTTACCTCCCAGTCCATCGCCCGCGAAAGCGCGCGCCGCCAGCCTTTCAGCCGCGTTTCGCGTTCCTCTTCGCCCATAAACGGCGTAAACACGCGTTCGCTCTGCCATCTTGCGGCGATATCCTTGGTATCCTTAAACACGCCGACCGCAAGTCCGGCCAGGCACGCAGCGCCGAGCGCCGTGGACTCCACGCAGCGCGGCCGATTGACGCGCGCGTTGAGTAAATCCGCCTGGAACTGCATCATCACGTTGGAAACGGACGCACCGCCGTCCACTTTCAGCTCCGCGAGCGGAATCCCCGCGTCTTTTTCCATCGTTTCGGCAAGATCGCGCACCTGATATGCGATTCCTTCCAGCACCGCGCGCGCAAAATGCGCCTTGGTCGTCGCCCGCGTCAGGCCGAGCATCGCCCCGCGCGCGTACATATCCCAGTGCGGCGCGCCTAGTCCGGTGAACGCGGAAACGAAATACGCGCCGCCGGCGTCCGGCACCGATTCGGCCAGGACGTCGATTTCCCGCGCGCTGGAGATCAGACCAAGGTCGTCGCGAAGCCACTTAATCGAACTTCCCGCGTTGAAGATGCTTCCTTCCAGCGCATATTCCACACGGTCTTTCACGCCCCAGGCGACGGTTGTCAGCAGGCGGTTCCTGCTCTCGATCGGCGCAGCGCCCGTATTCATCATCAGAAAGCCGCCCGTACCATAGGTGCACTTCGCAGCGCCTTTTTCAAAGCAGGCCTGCCCGAACAGCGCAGCCTGCTGATCGCCCGCGGCTCCGGCTATCGGTACGCCGCCAAGCGCTTCCAGTCCCATGATATACGGCTGCACTGCGCCGTACACACAGCTCGACGGCATGGGTTTGGGCAGCATGCAGCGCGGTATGCCCAGACGCTCTAGCAGTTTGTCGTCATAGTCAAGCTTATGGATGTCGAACAGCATGGTTCGCGACGCGTTGGAATAGTCCGTTACGTGTTCGCCGGTAAGATTCCAGATGAGCCAGGTATCCACCGTGCCAAACAGCAATTCTCCTTTTTTCGCACGTTCTCTTCCGTTTTCGATATGATCGAGAATGTAGCTGATCTTTGTTCCCGAAAAATATGCGTCGATTAAAAGTCCCGTCGTCTTCTGCACATGCTCGTTCCACCCCTCCTCGATCAGCCGTTCGCAGATCGGGGCGGTCCTGCGGCATTGCCAGACGATCGCGTTATACACGGGATGGCCCGTCGCCTTGTCCCACACGATCGTGGTTTCGCGCTGATTCGTCACGCCGATGGCGGCAACGTCGCCCGGCTGCACGTTCCCACGCTTGAGCACGTCCGCCGCGGCCTGTTTTTGGGTGTCGAGGATATCGAACGGGTCGTGCTCGACGTAGCCCGCTCCGGGATAAATCTGACGAAACTCATACTGTGCGCTGGATATAATTTTTCCTTCAAAGTCAAACAGAATTGCTCTTGAGCTGGTCGTTCCCTGATCCAATGAGAGAAGATATTTGGACATGCGCTGTTTTCCTTTCGATCCGGCTTTGGCCGGCGCGGAACAGATGAAATAGAAGCGTGCTCCGGCCTTTGCATTCATTATGGCATAAACGATTCCTTTCATCAACACATGTGCTTGCGTTTCGCGCGCGTTGCAGGCGCCTCATGCAACGCTCTTAAAAAATCTCCGTGCGGCACGGCGGGAAATCGGGTATGATACTGTGTATGGAAGAACAAAAATCATGCGATACAGCGCTGAAGGGCTTTGTGCCGAACAAAGCGCTGGGACAAAATTTTCTCGTCAGCGAATCCACCGTTCGCGCGATTCTGGCCGCTGCGGAGATCGACGGCAAAACCGTGCTCGAAATCGGCCCCGGCGCCGGCGCGCTCACGCACGGCCTGCTCGAACGGGCGGCGCGGGTGGCCGCCGTTGAAAAAGACGGCAGGCTCTGCGAGTTCCTTTCGGCACGCTTTGGCGAAGCGCTTATTCTCGTTCATGCGGATTTTATCAGCGCCGACATCTCCGCGCTCATCGGGAGCGGCCCCTGGCACGCGGTCGGCAATCTCCCTTATTACGCCACGACGCCGATCGTACTGCGGCTTTTGACCCTGCTTCCGCAGTCCATGACGCTGATGGTGCAAAAAGAAGCTGCCGGACGTTTTTTCGCCCGCCCCGGAGACCGGATCTACGGGCCTTTGGCGGTCGCCGCGCAGTGCTTTTATCAGATTACGCCTGCGCTGAACGTGCCCCGGAATTGCTTCAGCCCGCAGCCGGACGTCGATTCCGCCGTTGTTCGGCTCACGCGCGGCGAGGAGTTTGTGAAAAATCCGGCCGGTTTTATGACGTTTCTGAAACAAGCGTTTTCGATGCGCCGTAAGACGCTGTATAATAACTTAAATAAGGACGACCTGCTTTTAGACGAGCTGTGCGCGCTTGGCCTTCCGCTTAACGTACGCGCGGAAGCAATTGCACCCGAAGCGCTGATGCAACTGCACCATCATCTCTGTGAATAGCCTTTAGGCCGGATCGAAGGCTGGGCTTGATTCATTCTAACGCAAACGGAGGACGATTTCATGAAAAAACTGACCTATTTTTATCTGCCGAACTGTCCGCACTGCCGGATTGCCAACCGCTGCATCGAGGAACTCTGCGCCGAGGACGAATGCTTCTCGGGCGTTGAAATCGAACGTGTCGACGAGTCCGCCGAAAAGGCAAGGGCTGCCAAATATGATTATTGGTATGTGCCCTGCTTTTTTCTCGGGACGGAAAAGCTGCATGAAGGCCACGCGGAAAAAGCGGACGTTAAAGCCGTGCTTCAGCGCGCGCTGTCCGACTGATTTTCCAATCCAAGCCATATGGCCGTCCGGACCTGCCTTAAGTGCCGTGTCCGGTCGGTTTTTCGCCCGTTCCGGACGATTTTTCTGTGCTCTTCATCTTCCTGAAACCCGAAAAGCGAGGGACAAAGCGTGTTTATCGCGCAAAAAGCGAGTTTTGGGGTTGTCGTCAACGTATACCCATACGCATGCGGCGCAAAAACATGTATAATAAATAATATGACATGCATCCACTTCCGCCTATAACTCCTGTTAAGGAGGCGTTTTATGATCGTATTCTGGATTATCGTTTCTGCCTTTGCCGTGCTGCTGACGGCCGTGTTTCTTGTTTCCTGGAAGCTCTCGGACATGCTGCTGCATCCCAAAACGTGGGATTATTACGATTGCATCGGCGAGGAAGCCGATCGCGGACACTTCACGCGCGAATGGTTTGAAAATGCGTGTCCTCTGGAAGAATTCATGCTCCCTTCCCGATACGGCTACGATCTGCATTGCGCCGTTTGGCCGCGTCCTGCGGGAACGTCCTTTCCGGACGGCAAGCGACGCGTTGCGGTGATCGTCCACGGCTATACTTACTGCCTGATCGGCAGCGTGAAGTATGCGCGTATTTTCCACGATCTCGGGTTCGACTGTGTGCTCTATGACCATCGCAACCACGGACTTTCCGGCAAGGCCCCTACGTCTATGGGCTATTACGAATCCCGCGATCTGTCCACCGTTTGCGGCTGGGCGCTCGAACGGTTCGGAAAAAACGCGCTGATCGGTACCCACGGCGAATCCATGGGCGCGGCGACGGTTATGCTGCAGGCTTCGTACTGGTCGGCGCTGTCTTTTGCAATCGAAGACTGCGGCTACAGCGACCTTCGCGCGCAGCTGAAGCATAACATCCGGCAGATGTATCGCCTGCCGTATTTTCCTTTTGTTCCGCTGTCGAGCCTGATTACCCGGCTACGCGGCGGTATGTTTTTCGGCAGGATCGTCCCAAAGGACTCCGTCGCAAAATGCGTCTCCCTGCCGATGCTGTTTATCCATGGCGACCGGGATGATTTCGTACCCTATGAAATGGTCCATGAAGTCTATGCCGCAAAACCCGGTATGCGAGAGATTCAGGTCTTCCCGAAAGCCGAACACGCCGCTAGTTATAGTTCCGATCCACAGGCCTACCGTACCTGCATAACGGAATTTCTCAAGAACGCAAACGTAATCTGACGTACGGCACGCCGCCATACGACTAAGCCGAATCGCAAACGGAGGAGAAAGCTATGAAAAACCCGTTTCAAAAAACAATGCTCGTCACATCTGTTGTGTATATGCTGCTCGGGTTGCTGCTGATTCTTTGGCCGGATCAGGCACGCCGGGTTATCTGTTATCTGCTCGGCGCGGCCGCCCTGCTATACGGCGGCTACCGCATTGCGGCTTATTTCATGCAAAGGCAGAACGCTTCCGGCGACATACGGTTCGGTGTTGCGCTCGGCATCGCACTCGCCGTACTCGGGTTGTTTCTCTTGTTTAAAGCGGACGCGGTCGCCACGGTGCTCGCCGCAGTCGTCGGCGTTGCGGTCATCATCGACAGCATTCTGCGTCTGCAGATCGCGCTGAATCTCAGGCCGCTGGGCGGCGGCTGGCTGCCGTTGTTCATTACGGCGCTGGTAACGCTTGCTCTCGGTGTATTACTGCTGTTCAACCCTTTTCAGGTTATGCGCGTCGCGAGCGTCGTTGCGGGAGTGTGTCTGCTTATCGACGGCGCATTCACGCTCTGGGGCGTGCTGCGCGCAAAGAACATCCGTCAAAAACGCACCGTCGCCGTGAAGTAACGTTTGGCGCAACCGCGCTTTCCGGCGTCTTTCCGGCGGAATCATCACACATTTCAAACGTGCCGCTTGCAAAGTATCTTTTGACCTTACGCCGCTGCGTCCGTTACGGCACACGGCGGCTTCTTTTGTAGACTTTACCCGTTCCAACAATCCCGCCGGACTTTTTGACATGCAAAAAGAGACCCGCGGATGCGAGTCTCTTTGTTTCATTGGCTAATTT
>CAYTHS010000107.1:0-9121 GCA_964437665.1 uncultured Oscillospiraceae bacterium | reverse complement strand
GTCCCCGCCCGGCGCCTGCACAAACAGATAAAACGCACCGTCCGGCGGCATGCAGCGATAGCCGATCTTCGTAAGTCCCTCGTAAAGCGCTTTCCTGTTTTTGCGGTAGCTTGAAAGGTCCGGCTGCACGTCGTTTTTAGCGCACCGCGCGACGACCTGCTGCAGGATCGCGGGCGCGCAGACATATCCCTGCATGCGCGCGCTGCCGGCGATTGCGTTGCAAACGTCGTCAAAATCCGGCATTTCGTCCGCCACCAGCACATACCCGATGCGGTCGCCCGGCAGCGAGAGGCTCTTGGAATAGGAATACGTCACGATCGCGCATTCGTAAAGCTGCGTGATGAACGGCACGGATACGTCGGTGTAGTTCAGCTCGCGGTACGGCTCGTCCGCGATCAAATAAATCGGGTGATCGTATTCCGCGCTCTTTTTGCGGAGCAGCTGCGCAAGCGATTTGAGCGTTTCTTCCGAATACACCACGCCGGACGGGTTGTTCGGCGAGTTGATTACAACGCCCTGCGTATGCGGGCCGAGCGCACCGGCAAGCCGGTCGAAATCGATCTGAAAGTTCTGCGTGTCCGCATCCACAATCACGAGTTTCCCGCCGGCAGTCGCGGCAAAGCATGCGTACTCAGGAAAATAAGGCGCTATCGCCACAAACTCGGTCCGTTCGTCCAGCGTCAGCGCGCGGAAAACCGAAGTCAGTCCAGCCGCCGCGCCGCAGGTGAGATACAGATTCCGCCTTGAAAAATTCGTGCCGTAACGCCGGTTGAGATTTGCGGCGATCGCCTCGCGCGCTTCATTCGAACCCGGCGCGCTCGTATACCCGTGAATCCGGATCGGATCGCTGTTTTGCAGCAAGTCGATAAACGCCGCGCTCACCTCTGCGGGCGGCGGGACCGACGGATTGCCGAGTGAAAAATCAAACACGTTTTCTTCGCCGACCAGCAGCGCGCGCCGGCGGCCATATTCAAACACCTCGCGGATTGCGGAACGCACGCGTCCCGCTTCCCGCATTTGCATTGATACCATCGTTTCAGCCTCCGTACGCGTAGCCCGCGTCGAACGCCGCAAGGTTCATTTCCAGCAGTTTCTGCGGAATGGTCTCCCCCATCGCTTTTTTCCAGTCGATCGCTTCCATGCGGAACGCGCGCACCAGCGCGCCGAGCAGCACGATGTTCATGCACTTTGGATTGCCGAGTTCCTGCGCAATCCCGCTCGCGGGAATCACGAGCACCTTTGAAAACGACTGCTGCATGGCCTCGATCGTCCCCAGCGGATATTCCGCCGCGCCGGTGGCGACCGGAAGCGGCATAATTTCGATATCGTTGATCACGGCCGAGCCGCCTGGCTTTAAAAACTCGGCATAGCGCACGGCTTCCATCTTTTCAAACGCGACCAGCACGTCCGCTTCGCCGCGCCCGATGATCGGCGAATAAACCTTTTCGCCGTAACGCACCTGCGTGGAGACGGAGCCGCCGCGCTGCGCCATGCCGTGCACTTCGCTCATCTTCACGTCGTATCCGGCGGAAACGAGTCCCGCCGTGAGCACCTTGCTCATCAAAATCGTTCCCTGACCGCCTACACCGGCAAGCAGGATACTCTTCGTGTTCGCCGTCATGCCCGTCACTCCCCTTTCTTTGCGGAAGGTCCGCCGTCGCGCGAAATCGCGCCGAACGGGCAGGCCTGCGCACAGACCGTGCAGCCCACGCAGAGCGTGCGGTCGATTTCCGCCTTGCCCCCGCGCATATGAATCGCCGGGCAAGCCACTTTCAGGCACATTTTGCAGCCGCGGCATTTGTCCCGGTCGACCGTGCATTTGCCGATATCGTGCTTGATGCGTTTGATCAGCAGACACGGCCTGCGCACGACGATCGCGGCGGGAACTGCGCTGCCCAGCGCGTCGTCCACCGCCTTCTGCATGGCGGCGAGGTCCTGCGGATCGACGATGATCACATTCTGGTAGCCGTAGCTCTTTAAAACGTCCTCAATCGGGATGCGCGCGGCGATTTCGCCGGAAAGCGCGTACCCGGTGCCGGGATTGTCCTGGTGTCCCGTCATACCGGTAATGGAGTTGTCCAGCACGCAGGGAATCACCTTTCCCTTGTTGTAGATAATCTCCGCCGCGCCGGTCATGCCGCTGTGGAAAAACGTGGAATCGCCCACCACGCCGAATACTTTTTTGCCGTCCTGTCCGCTCGCTTCAAAGGCTTTTGAAAGTCCCATGGCGACCGAGAACCCGCCGCCCATGCAGACGACCGAGTCCATCGCCGAAAGCGGCGCGGCGCAGCCGAGCGTGTAACAGCCGATATCGCCCGCGATCACAAAGTCCTTACGCTTGCTGAGCACATAGAAAAATCCCCTGTGCGGGCAGCCCGGGCAGAGCGCCGGCGGACGCGCGACCACCGCGCAGTCCGGCTTGACCGTCTCCGGTTCCTTGCCGAACACCGCGCGCCGGACGATCTCCGGGTTGAGTTCGTACATGTCCGGGATTACGTCCTTGCCAACGCACTCGATCCCGGCGGCTTTAATCTGTTCTTCGAGGAACGGGTCGAGCTCCTCGACCACATAGAGCTTCTCCACGCGGGCGGCAAACGCACGGATTAAATCCAGCGGGAGCGGCCAGGAAAAGCCGAGTTTGAGGAACGACGTGTCCTCCGGAAAAGCTTCCTTTGCATATTGATAGGCGATGGAAGACGAGATCACGCCGATTTTACCGCCTTTGTATTCCGTAACGTTGAGCGGGCTGGTTTCCGCATACGCCCGCAGCTTTTCGAGCCTTTTTTCCAGTTCCGCACGATGCACCCTTGCGTTGGCGGGCGTGCAGACAAACTTCGGAATATCCCTTACGTACGGTTTGACCTCGCGCTCTTCGCGCTCTGCAAACGTAACCAGGCTCTTGGAGTGGCAAACGCGCGTGGTCATGCGCACGAGGACCGGCGTGTTGAACCGCTCGGAAATTTCGTACGCTTCCTTCATGAAATCCTTGCATTCCTGCGCGTCGGACGGTTCGACAAGCGGGATTTTCGCAAAGCGCGCATAGCGCCGGTTGTCCTGCTCGTTCTGCGAGGAATGCATGCTCGGGTCGTCCGCGCTGACGATGACGAACCCCGCGCCGACGCCGTTGTAAGCGGCGGTAAAAACCGGATCGGCCGCAACGTTTACGCCGACGTGCTTCATGGCCGCCAGAGAGCGCACGTTGCCGATGCACGCGCCGTACGCAACCTCGACGGCGACTTTTTCGTTTGGCGCCCATTCCGCATAGAGCACGTCCTTGTAACGCACAAGGTTTTCAAAAATCTCCGTGCTGGGAGTGCCGGGATAGGCCGAGCAAACCTTCACGCCCGCCTCATATGCGCCGCGTGCGATTGCCTCGTTGCCGGTAAGCAGGTGTTTTTTACAGGATTCCATTTTTATCCTTTGCCTCCTTTCGCCGCGATCGCGCCGAGCGCGAGGGACGTTAATTTTGTTTCCGCCGGGTCCGCGCGCGAAACCAGCACGATGGGACAGCGCGCGCCGATCACGATGCCCGCAGAGCGCGCGCCAGCAAAATAGGTCAGCGCTTTGCCGAAACAGTTGCCCGTTTCGTAGTTTGGCATAAGCAGGATGTCCGCGCGGCCGCCGCCCGGGGCGGTATATTTTTTATGCCGGCAGGCTTCCTCGCTGATGGCAAGATCCAGCCCGACCGGACCATAAACAGTCATATTGTATCGCATCCAGTCCATTTGCGCGAGCGCTTTTGCATCCGTCGTGGAAGGGATCTTTTCGCTCACGGACTCGCTGCCGCTTATGCAGGCCGCGATGATCTCCTCATAGCCGAGCAATTTGAGCAGCCCGGCGGCGTTTTCGAGGATGGCTTTTTTTTGTTTTAGGTTTGGCAGCGGATTCATGCCGCCGTCGGTATTGAACAGCAGCTTTCCATAGGAAGACACTTCAAAGAGCATCACATGTGAAAGCAGCCGGTCCGTCACAAGCGGGGAGTGTACCACCTGCCGCAGCAGTTCGCCCGTGCCGAGGATTCCCTTCATCAGGAAGTCCGCTTCGCCGTTTACGACGGCGGCTATCGCCGCGCGCGCGCAGGCTTCGTTGCTCCCGTCCTCCGGTTCGACGATCGTGAACCCGCTTTCGTCAGCGTTTTGCTCCTTCAGGATTGCGCGGATGCGCGCTTCGTCGCCGAACAGCGTCGCACTGCAGACGCCCTTCTGCCGCGCCATCGCCAGCGCGCCGAGCACGTCGCGGTCCTGCGCCGCCGCAACCGCGACGCGCATCTGCATGCCCTGTGCATGCGCGGTGATTTCCCCCAACGTGTGCCTCATGCCTCGTACTCCTTTGCCGGTTCGCCGCGCAGAACGCGCAGAGCGCCCTCCGCCAGCGAACGCATTTCTTCCTCTCCGGGAATGCGCAGAATCGGCGCAATCTTTTCCACATAGCCGGAAATCTCGGCGCAGAACCGTTCGGAATAGGCAATACCGCCTGTCAGAACGATTGCGTCCACGTCGAATTGCAGCACCGCCGCCAGTGCGCCGATGTCCTTTGCGTGCTGATAGGCCATCGCCTCAAAAATCAGTTTTGTTTCGGGCTCGCCCGCGAGCATGCGCGCCTCGACTTCCCGGAAGTCCCGCGTGCCCAAATAAGAAAACACCCCCGCTTCCGTGCCAAGCAGTTTTTTAATCTCCTGCCGGGTTTTACCGGAATAGCAGAGGTTCACCAGTGCGTTGACCGGCAGCGCGCCGCCGCGGTCCATGGAAAAGCTGCCGTCGTCCTTAACGTTGTACACGTCGATCACGCGGCCTTTTTGGTGCGCGGCGACCGATACGCCGCCGCCCATATGCACGACGATCAAATTGACTGCTTCGTAGGCTTTGCCGAGCTGACCCGCGGCTTTCCTTGCGACTGCTTTTTGGTTGAGCGCATGAAAAAAACTCTCCCGCTCCATGCCTTTCAGCCCCGACACCCGCGCAAGCGGGATCATCTCGTCCACCGAGACGGGATCGACCAGAAACGCGGGAATCCCCGCAAGGTCGGCCAGTTCCTTTGCAATAACGGGCCCGAGAGAAGATGCATGCTCGCCGTACGGCGGATGATAGATGTCGCGCACGACCGCGTCGCATATGCGGTACGTGCCGGACGGAATATGCTTCAGCAGTCCCCCGCGGCTGCACACCGCGGAAAAATCTTCCCGGGAAAAACCGTGTTCGCGCAGCGTCCGCATCACAAGGTCCCTGCGGAACGCAAGCTGATCGATCACATGCTCGAATCCGGCCAACTCCTCCTGCGTATGGTGGATGGCTTCAGAAAAGACCTCCGTTTCGTCTTCGTATACGGCGATCTTGGTCGAAGTCGCGCCCGGATTGATGATCAAAATCTTCATGCTCGGCTCTCCCGCTGTAAAATTCTATACATCCTTCCTTATCATCGTAGTTTTTATTGGATTGGGTGTCAATGCGCGCGGGACAAATATATAGTATACTTGTTTCGTGACTGCTCCCGACGGTTTTGACGCACGTTTCACGACTTGCAGAGCAAGCAAATTAATTGTATTATATGATTAATACATTAATACGTTCATGTGGAAAGGACACGCTGGAATATGTATCGGATTTTGATCGTGGAAGACGACGCCGTGATCGCCGGCGCGCTTGCGCGCTCGCTCGGTCAGTGGGGGTTCGAGGCGATCGCCGCGGAGGACTTTTCGGACGTCCTCGGCACGTTTCAAAAGCTAGCGCCGCATCTCGTAATCATGGATATCTCCCTGCCGTATTACAACGGCTATTACTGGTGCGAAAAAATCCGCCGGGAGTCGAAAGCGCCGATCATGTTCCTTTCCTCGCGTTCGGACACGGCGGACGTCGTGATGGCGGTCGGCATGGGCGGAGACGATTACATTGCAAAGCCCGTCGACCCGGAGCTCCTCATCGCCAAAGTGCAGGCGGTACTCCGGCGCGCGTACGATTATGAACCGCCGCAGACCATGCGTTTTTGCGGCGCGGAGTTCGACCCGGCTTCCTCCAGCCTGCTGGCGGAGGGAAAGCGCGTTGAGCTGACAAAGAACGAAAGCCGCATCCTCGGCACCCTGCTGGGGAAGCGCGGGGCGATCGTCAGCCGCGAAACGCTCATGCTCAAGCTCTGGGACAGCGACGAGTTTGTGGACGACAATACGCTCACGGTCAACATCAACCGCCTGCGCAAAACGCTCGCCGGGGCAGGACTCGGCGAGTGCATCAAAACACACAAAGGACAGGGGTATTCCATCGATGCGCAGATTTCTTGAGTATCTGTCCGCGCGGCGCGCGCTGGTCATCCTTTTCCTGTTTACAGTGATGATCGTGCGCGTGCTCGGCTTTCTGGCCGATCAGGATGCGGAATACGTAAAATACGAAACGCTGCTGATCTCGTTTACGTTCGTCTGCGTGCTGCTTGCCGACGGCGCACGCTGGCGCAGGCGGCGCAGACAGCTGCGGCAAATCGGCCTTCGCACCGAGCTTGTGCCGCGCGAACTGCCGGAGCCGATCGACGCGCTCTCGGCGGACTACGGCGAGCTGCTCTGCGCGCTCTCGGCGCAGTGCGAAAGCCTGCGCGCCGAGGCGCTTACCGAAAGCGCCGAACAGCGGGAATATTACACGCTCTGGGTGCATCAGATTAAAACGCCTATCGCCGCAATGCGCCTGCTGCTCGCCGGTCAGGACGACGAAAACGCGCGCCTAATGAAGCAGGAGCTCTTCAAGGTGGAACAATATGCCGACCTCGCGCTCAAATTCGTCAAGCTCGGCGATATTTCGAGCGACCTGGTCGTCGGCCTGTGCGATCTGGACGAGGCCGCGCAGAAAGCGGTCAAAAAATATTCGCTGCTGTTCGTGTACGGCAAACTCTCCGTCACGATCGATCCGCTGCACACCGAAGTCGTTTCCGATCCCATGTGGCTCAATTTCATTCTCGAACAGCTCCTCTCCAACGGCATCAAGTATACGCATGCCGGCGGCGTGCATATCTATATGGAAAACGGCGCGCTCGTGGTAAGCGACACCGGAATCGGCATCCGCAGGGAAGATTTACCCCGCATCTTTGAAAAAGGATACACAGGCTATAACGGACGCATGGACAACCGCGCGAGCGGCATCGGACTCTATCTTGTCAAACGCGCGTCGGACGCGCTCGGCATCCGCGTGAGCGTGGAATCCGAGCCGGGACAAGGCACGCGCGTCTGCCTGCGCTTCCCGGTGCGGGACGAATTCATGCAGATGTGACAAAAGCGTAAGGATTGCGCCGGAGATCGTAAGGCCGTTCGATGGCTCGGCGGTCTCCGTTTTTTGTAGAATGTCCGTATCATAAGATCATTATGGAGGACGAAACATGGCTCTTTTACAGGTAAAAGGACTCGGCAAAATTTATAATACGAAGCTCGGGATGCGCCAGTGCGTGGCGCTGCGAAACGTCGGCTTTGAAGTGATCGAAGGCGAATTCGTCGCTATCATGGGCGCAAGCGGCAGCGGCAAAACCACGCTGCTCAATATTCTCGCCTCGCTGGACAAGCCCACGAGCGGGGACGTGCTGCTCGACGGCGTAAGCTTTTCGTCAATTCCGGACCGCGGCCTTTCGGAATTCCGGCGCAGACACCTCGGGTTCGTGTTCCAGGATTTCAACCTGCTGGACACTTTCTCGCTTAAGGACAACATCCTTCTGCCGCTCGTGCTCATGCAAACGCCCGTAAGCGAGATGGAATCGCGCCTGATGCCGATTGCGCGGCAGCTCGGAATCACTCAGCTGCTCAACAAATACCCCTGCGAAGTCAGCGGCGGCGAAAAGCAGCGCGCTGCCATCGCGCGCGCAATCATCACCGACCCGCGCATCCTGCTTGCGGACGAACCCACCGGCGCGCTGGACAGCAAAGCTTCCGCAAGCCTGCTGTCCAAGTTTTCGGACCTGCATGCGTTTGGCAAAACGATTTTGATGGTCACACACAGCGCCATGGCGGCCAGCTATGCGTCCCGCGTGCTGTTCATCTCCGACGGATCGCTGTTTTCCCAGCTTTACCGCGGGGACGAAACAAACCGCGCGTTCTTTGAGCGCATCGTGTCCAACCTTTCGATTCTCGGGGGTGGAGACATTGCATAAGTTCTTCTATTTCCGGCTTGCGCTGGGCAACGTGCGCCGTAACAAGCTGACATACCTGCCGTATCTCATTGCAACGGCGGTGATGAGCGGCGTGTTCCTGCTGATCGCGGGGCTGCTGTTTTCCGAAAGCCTGACGAACACCCCTTCCGGGCAGACCGCGACGATGATGTTCGGCTTTGGCCTTGTCGTATACGCAATATTTACGTTTGCCTTTATGCTCTACATCAACAACTTTCTCATCAAGCGCAGGCAAAAGGAATTCGGGCTTTACGGAATCCTCGGCCTCGACAAACGCAACGTTGGCCGGGTGCTGCTCTGGGAAAACTTGTTCGTCATCGGCGGCGGGATGGCCTGCGGCATTGTGATCGCGTTGGTATTTGGACGGCTCCTGTTTCTGGCGCTGGCTCATCTGATTCACGCCGTACCCGGCAGTACATTTTCTCTTGCGCCTCTGGCCTATGCGCTGATGTTCGGACTCTTCTTTGTGGTCTTTTTCGTTACGTCCGTCATCAATCTCGTCCGCGTCCACATGGCGAATCCCATCGCGTTGCTTTCCAGTGAAAAGCGGGGTGAAAAGGATAAGAAGGGCCTCCTTCCACTGGCGATTCTCGGGCTTGTCCTTCTGTGCGGCGCTTATTATTTCGCCTGGACGATCGATATCCCAGGCCTTGCGCTCGGCGTATTCTTCCCATTGGCGATTGTGGTTATCGTAGCGACCTATCTGCTCTTCCTCTGCGGGAGTATCGTGGTGCTGCGGCTCCTTCGGCTCAAGAAGAGTTTTTATTACAAACCGGATCACTTTGTTACCATCTCCGGCATGTTTCACCGCATGCGGCAGAACGCGCGCGGACTCGCAACGATCTGCATCCTTTCGACCATGCTGGTCGTCACGGTTTCCGGCACGCTCTCGCTCTATCTCGGGCGTGAGGAGATGACGGGCGGCATGTACCCGTTCGACGTTGTTGTATATCTGCCGGACAACGTTGCGGACAAAGAAATCGTGGCTTAC
>CAYTHS010000106.1:0-9147 GCA_964437665.1 uncultured Oscillospiraceae bacterium | reverse complement strand
AAGCTGCAGAACCTCATTTGTGCGAGCAATTATTTCCTCTTTGCCTTTCCCGTCGTTATTATGCAGGATCAATGCTTCGGCTATTTGATCAGCAACGGTCATAACAGGATTCAAGCTGGTCATCGGGTCTTGAAATATCATTGCGATCTTTTCGCCGCGGATCCCTTGCATTTCTTTCTTTGACGCTATTAGCAGATCTTTCCCATTAAACCGAATGGAACCCTCCGTTATCTTTCCTGTTCGCTCCGGCAGCAGCCGCAGGATTGATAGCGCGGTAGTCGTTTTGCCTGCGCCGGTTTCACCGACTATGCCAAATGTTTCTCCTTTCCCCAATGTGAAGCTGATGCCGTTTACAGCGTAAACCGTTTCCAAATCGGTTTTATATTGAATTGTCAGGTTATTTGCTTCCAGCAATTTTTCACTCATATTCTTGCCTCCGTCCCCGTCAGGTTTTCAGTTTGGGATCCAACGCATCGCGCAAGCCGTCGCCAAGAAGGTTGAGCGACAACGAGGTCAGCACCATAAATGCGCCAGGGAACACCATAAGATATGGCGTTGTGCGCATAAACTCTCTCGCTTCGGAAAGCAACGCCCCCCATTCGGGCGTAGGAAGCTGCACGCCTAGCCCCAAGAAACTCAGGCTGGCCGCAATCAAGATCAGCTGTGCCGTAGACATTGTCGTCTGAACGATCATTGTACTCGACACATTCGGTGTTATATGCTTAAGAATAATCCGAATTGCACTGGCGCCTCCTGCATGTGCAGCTTCGATATACTCGGTATCCACTACGGTCAACATTGACGAGCGTATGATACGCGCAAATGTTGGTATTCGTGCAAACGCGATGGCGATAATCAAGTTTTGAATCGTTGGCCCCAGAGCCGCAACGACAGCAAGCGCCATCAACGTCATGGGAACTGAAGCAATCATATCCATAAACCGCATAACAATAGTATCCACCCTGCCCCCGTTGTAGCAAGCAATGGCGGCAATGATCCAACCAAAGAATAAGCCTCCGGCCGTAGCAAGTATGCCGATCGACAATGATCGGCGCGCCCCATGCAATACGCGGGCAAACAAGTCTCTTCCATATGCGTCCGTACCGAATATATGCTGCGCGGAAGGCGGTTGCAGCCGTTCAGCCGGAACAATGTCCAGTGCTACGGAATATGGGACAATTTGTTCTGCAAACGCTGCAGTTAGAATCAATATCGATAGCACAACAAGACCAAACATGGCGGGGGTGCTTTTTCGCAACCTGCGCCAAATCTCTTTGGATCTGCTGTGTTTTTTGCTTCTTTTATTCATGCCGCACCTCCATTATTTGGAATACTTCGCCTTAATACGGGGATCGACTGCAGCATAAAGCAAATCCACGAATAAGAGAATAAAACTACACATAGCAGCAAGTATAAATGTACAGCCCATAACCGTAGGAGTGTCCTTTATTTTTATGCTTGTAACAAGAAGCGACCCGAGTCCTGGAATCGAGTACAGTGACTCTGTAACAACCGCGCCGCCAAGCATAGCGGCAAAAACTGTTCCCGTCAACGTGATAACCGGTAATAGCGCATTTTTCAACGCATGCCTCCAGATAATACGACGTTCGGCGGCGCCTTTCGCTCTAGCCGTACGAACATAATCAGAGCGAATAGTATCCAGCATCGATGAGCGTGTATAGCGCAGCTCCTGCGCGGCATATGGCAGCCCAAGCGATACCGTTGGCAGGATAAAGCACTTCCAATCTTCAATACCGTATGAAGGAACCCAATTCAATTTAAGTGCAAACGTGTATAAAAGCAGCATGCCAAGCCAAAACCCAGGCAGTGCAGAAAGAAACAGCGAAGTAACGGTTGGTATAGTGTCCAGCAGCGAATACTGTTTCACGGCGGACAGTACGCCGATCGGTACGCCAATGAACACTGCAAATGTTATAGCGTTGGCCGCAACCCGAAGCGACACCGGAATGCGTGGCAATATGCTGTCGATTACCGGCAATCTTGATTTATACGACTCGCCGAAATCACCACTTGTAAATACATTCAAAATATATTTGCCGAGTCTTTCAAGCATTGGCCGGTCATACCCAATTTCATGATTCAATTGGTCGATGGCCTCTTGTGTTGCGCCGGCGCCTAATATTGTGCTCGCCGGATCACCCGGCGATAGTTCCATCACGAAAAAAATGAATATCATCACGCCTAGAAGCACAGGTATCATTAACAGTACCCTTTTAGCAACATATCTCCACATTACGCTTCCTCCAAGATGAGTTTGGTTTTTGCGAGAGGCCGTCAAAACGACCTCTCGCTCTTTCCCGCTGATTCTAGATTATTTCCAGCTCCAATCGTAGATGTAGTACCAGTTCAAGTTAATACTTACATCCAGATCTTTATCCCAAGCATAAGGCAGAGATTTGTTAAATATGGGAATATAACAAGCTGTTCCTGCAATGAAATTCTCAAGTTCTTCATAGATCGCGATACGTTTCTCCGGATCGAGCTCGGAGGCGCCCTTATTGTACATTTCAAGCACCCAGTCAGCATCATACTCCGTCAACTGATACTTCAGGAATGCCGTGGAGATCGCCGGACTCGTGTAACGTGTATAGTAATCATAATCCAGCTGTGCATTAAATCCGGAAATCAAGGCGTTGAATTCTCCTGCACGCCAGCCAGTTACCAAATCGGACGTCTGTCCACCAACGATTTCACAGGTGATACCTACCGCAGCCAGCTGAGACTGAATTGTTTGAGCAATTTTGGGATAATATGTGGCTGTTGTGTACTGAATTTCTCCAATATCCACACCATCAGGATACCCGGCTTTGGCTAAGTATTCTTTCGCCTTCTCCGTGTCATAGGTGAATTTGAATGTGTCGTCGCTGGCGCCGAATATATAATCCGGGTGCATCATATGGTATGCGGGGTTTGCAAGTCCTTCATACGCAATGAGGTTAATAGCGTCGCGATCGATAGCATAGTTGATTGCGTAACGCAGGTCCTGATTGGTAAGCAGACCGCTGCTGGGATTCAGAAGCATATAGCTGATATGCGACGTTGGATTAAGTACACTTGTATACTTTTCGTTGCTGCTAATCTCATTCCAGTTTGCAGTCGGGACAGAGCAAAAGTCAAGTTCGCCGCTTTCAAATGCAATCAAACCGGAGCTCGCATCTGACATGATGGTATATTTCACATGCTTAATCGCCGCTTCACCACGATAGTACATATCAAATGCTTCGAGTTCAATCCCGATATTTCCATCATAAGAAATGAGTTTATAGGGTCCGGACCCTCCGCCGGTTATGGTAGAACCAAATGTTTCACCGGCTTCAGTATAAGCTCTTTCGCTGACAATAAAAATATTGCAGACATTGTTGATAAACGGAGTGTACGGCTGCGCGATGGTAATAGCGACTTCGTTATCTCCAGTCTTTTCAACAGTCTGAACAATGCCGACATAGGGAGCCATAACACCGCTTTCCATTGCCAGTCCAAAGGAGAATACCACGTCATCCGCCGTAACAGGGTCTCCATTATGGAAGAATGCGTCCTGGCGAATCTTAAACGTGTATACCATTCCATCTTCGCTTACGGTATAGCTTTCTGCAATACGGGGGTGCGCTACGCTGTAGTCATCAACAAAGTAGAGTGCGTCATATATCTGATGGAACAGATCAAGATCTACGGTTAATGCGGATGCACTTGGATCGAGCGTAGAGACAATTCCCCATAGCGCAAGGTTCAAATCGTCGCGTTTTGCTTCTGTAGACGCAACAGCCTCATCTGTGCTCGAACTGCTGGATTCGCCCACCGCTGCAGCGGCATCCTCGCTGGCAGCGACAGGTGTGCAGCCAAAAAATGATGCGGTCACCATAACAACGGCGATCAGTAAAATGGTCACTCTTTTCATCTTCATTTCCTCCTTGTTTTTTTCTAGATGTTTTATCATCCGAAGACTATCAATTTACCCATCCATATTGTCAATAACAAACTGGACACAAACCTTGCTGCCAATATCAAGCACATCTTCGTCAATCAAAAAATCATTATTATGTGGCAGCGTTGTGCAGCCTTTTTTTTCGTTCCGTGTGCCTAATCGGATAAAAACACCTGGCCTTTTACTCAGGTAAAAGGAAAAATCTTCCGAGCTGAGCTTTCGCGGCATCGTCGCGATATGCTCTTGGCCAATAACCTTTGCCGCGGCATCCAACACCTTTTTTGAAAGTTCAGCATTATTCACCAAAGGAAGCGCCTTATCTTCGTGGTGAAACCGAATGGATCCGCCTTGCTCCTCTGCGGCGCCTTGCGCTATTATACGGAGATTCTCCACAATAAAGTCCTGAAGATCCGTATCGTAGGTGCGCAAAGAAATTTTCATTTCCGCATAATCCGGAATTACGTTAGTAGTCGTTCCTGCGCGCAGCATCCCCACGCAGCAAACGTATTCGTCAAAAGGATTCATGCGCGTTGCCAGCATGTTATGAATGCCGTTGTATGTGTTTACGGCCATAACCAATGCATTTACGCCTGTTTGCGGCAGCGTTGCATGCGCTGTTTTTCCAAAGAATTCGACATGTATCGGGTGCGAAGCAGCCATCGAAACACCGGGACATACACCGACTGCCCCGTGTTCCAGCCAGTTTTCAACATGCATGCCGATGATGATATCAATCTCATCCATCAATCCATCATCGACCATATTATGCGCCCCGCTGAATTCACCTTCTTCACATGCTTGGAACACCAAAACCACACGGCAGTTCAATTCCGGTTCAACGCTCTTCAACGCTTTTGCAGTACCTAAGAGCATCGCCGTATGTGCATCGTGCCCACAGGCATGCATCTTTCCGGGGTGTACGGATTGAAAGGGCAAATCCGTTTTCTCCGTCAATGGAAGCGCATCCATGTCAGCGCGAATCCCTATGGAGAAATCCCTATTGTTCGGGTTGATAAAAGCTGTAATACTGCTTTTTCCGTATTTTTCCGTAAATGGGATATCCAGTGCCTTCAGCTCACGCCGTACGAGCGCAAGCGTAATCGGTAAATCGAACGCGAGTTCGGGATATTGGTGTATCTCATGACGTAACGCCAGAATGTATTCTTTATCGACTGCCGCCAGCGCTTTTAATGAATGCAACTCAATTCGCTCCTTTGCTTGTTTTTTTAGCCGTTCCACTCAAATGAAAAGTTCATAAGCGGAGCATGCTGCTGTGCTCCATACACATCACGCTCACCAAGCGCACCGGAAGGTATGGGCCGGACTATCGTAGCTTTAACAGCATGAGCGTTCCCGAAAAAAACGATTTCGATTACATCTTTTTCATTTATCTGATAAAGTGCGGCAATAGTATTTTTGTTGAAAACCTTCGCGTCTTGTATCAACCGAAATTCCTCTTCACTTCTCAGCATCACATCAAGGGTAAGCTCGTATGGGCCGGCGTTTTTTGAGCGTATCACATTTGCTAAATCACGGAGTTTGTACTGCATGGGATGCGCCTCCTATTTCTTCGTAAGAGCAAGGGAATATATTCAGCACGTCTTCCCCGCGGAGCAATCCATATACGCTGAAAACATACACGGCTCCAACTGCAATATCCGAAGGGGAGAATGGGAATGCTAAATTGCCCGCTGTGGCTATGCGCCCCGGATATCCATAATGCAGCAATGTTGACCTGGCGACGGAGCATACGGCATCGGCGTGCTCCTGCGTATCCGCTACTACATCGATAACAATCCCTACTTCATGTGAAGTAATCTCGGTTTCAGGCTCCAAATTGCCCATAACGCCGTTTTTCCCATAAACGATGAAATCGATTGTGTAATTATGTTCTGCAGACAGATTTTCCGCTGTTTGTATTTTAAGATTCTCCAATATGCTATCTATCTGACTGATAAAAATGGGATCCCGATTACCGCAAATGGATATCGTGCGGTAACCCGCCAGCTTTGCCCCTTCGAGCTTTAGGCTCGGAATGTCTTCAGGAATGAATTTAGAACCCGTAACACGTGTGCATCGCTCACTTTCCGCGATGAATTCACACTCGGACAAATCCAGCGCTCCTCCAGGGCCTGGCAAGATGCATGGATTTGTTTTTTCATACATCGTGTGAGCGGACACGGTTAGTGGAGTGCATGCCCGTTCGCGGCTGATTGGCTCGATACGGAAATAGTCTTCACCAAGATAACCCATTATACAGTCTGCACCGCTCCCGGGCGCAGCACAAATACAAGCACACTCTAACAGCTTGCCGAGATGCAGCGCCAAAGCTTCGTCGTATCCGAGCCGAACCGCAGGTGCAGCATATGCGGCAGGATCATAACAGCGACCGCACAGGATTACTTGCGCTCCGTCATCCAATGCCTTCATGATCGGTTCAATTCCCATCTGCGCGACAATGTGCGTGCTCGCAAGAATATTTTCTTTTGTGATAGCGGGTGCAGGCCCGAGCTTTTCAAGCTTTCCATCGTCGAGTCTCTGCAGAAGCGTCTTTTTGTCAAGCTCAGCAGAAATAACCGCAAGCTTAAATGACAGATTGTTTTCTTCCGCAATTTCTTTTACTATGCCTGTTTCCCGCGCAACATGCACATCCGCCCCGCTGCCTCCTGTAGTACCGATAATCAACGGAATCCCCCGCTCGCAGGCTGCGTTGATCATCAGCGTCAAATCCCTCTTAACAGCCGCTGCATTTGTAAATGGTATCCCGCTTCCCAAGTAAAACGGGCCTGGGTCCGAAGATCCGGCGTCACACGCAATTATGTCCGGCTCCAAAGCTAATCCTGCACGAAAGGATTCCTCCGGAAAACCATAGCCGACGATTCCTGTTGGCGAAAAAATCCTTAGTTCTTTTTTCATGCTCACCATACTATATCAGACATGTTAATATAACTTTGTATACTGGAAGTCCTCCGGAATTCCAAGAGCCTGATATGCCTTTCTCCGATTATTTGCTACTATTTCATCCATTTGACTAAAAAGGTTATTGCCTTCGGTATCTATGTCTACTACAAACGGCCCGAGACGTTCTACTTCAAGATGCCACGTTGCTTCAATCGTGCCGAGTTCTTGAAACAGTTCAACACCCGTGACAGAAATCGACGGGACCCATAAATTGGGGCTTACGCCTTGTGGCGATACATGCACACAGCATTTCTTGCGCATCATCTCCATGGTTTGGGCGCCCATTGTCGTTTTGCCGATAATCATATGCAAGCCCCAGTCTTCAACGGCTCGTGCTCCCCACTTCTCAAACCGAATACTCGAAGTCGGCATAAAAGAAACCAGCTTATAACCGTCTTCTTCATTTAACACAATCGGCCCGACATGAATCAGCAAATCTCTTTCTTTGGCCGCATCAGGCGCTGGATGCCCTTCGTCAAACACCCATCTATGCAATCTGGACCGGCAGCTGAAGGCTTTCCCCGAAATATATACAAGGTCCTTTACACGCAGCTTTGCGATTTCATCAAGATTAAAAGGGGTTTTTAGCTCATATATAGCCATTCTTATTACCTTCCACCAAACCAGTTCGGGCTTTCCATCGCCTCAATCGCACCGTTGGCCAGAATTCTGCTGGATGCCCGGCGTGCTACAAGGCAATTACAACTCATCGCTACCGCAATGCCGGCAATATGTGTGTATGCATACTCAACGTTTACGGCAAATACTGATGTATCGCCGCCAGCCCCCATCATGCCCACCTTAAGCGAATTCAACGCATCGTAGAGCGCGTCCTCAATGGCGCTGAATTCGGGTTCCGAATGATGCGAACCAACGGTTCGCAGGCAAGCAGCTTCTTTGGCAAGGTTGGCGGCAATGTTAGCCGTTCCGCCAATACCAATGCCCACAACGCTCGGAGGACAAACCGCACCCGCGCGACTTGCCGCAACAAAAGCGTCCACCACAAATTTCTCGATACCCTTGATGCCATCGGCAAAGGCAACCACTCTATGGCGCGTACCTCCGAAGCACTCGCTGCCTCCCCCCTTGGCTACGCATGTCATCTCAATATCTCGTCCAGGAACAAATTGATACGTAAAATCCGGGATATTCATCCCGATGTTGTTTCCCGGGTCATAACCGGTCAGCGGATGCTTCATCGTGGCGCGTAAAAACCCGCGGTGTGTAGCTTCTTGCACAGCGCTTCTCGCAGCTTCTTCCAATCCGATGAAGCCGCCCTCAAGCTCACACTCGTTGCCCACTTTGAAATAAAAGATTGGCCAACCTGTATCCGGACAAGCAGGTTTTTGTATCCTGCTTGAAAGCTTGATGCTTTCGTAGGTGTTCTTTAGTCCTTCCCTCGCTGCGTTATGTGTCTCCGCTACTATCGCATTTTCAAAAGCAGCTCGAACATCGGCGCTAATCGTTGTCGATCCTCTTACGATTGTCTCAAATAGAACTTGCTCATATTGACTTCTGTCAATCAAATCTGGTTCTCCTCTCACATCTTTACAGAATTCGATTCGTGAAATGCAGGTTAATGACAAAGCGCTATGCCAGAGTATGTCTTCAAAAGGAAGCTTGAGAGAAACGTTGAATATACAGAGGTTGAAAAAATAAAACAGCAATTCCGACGTTTAAAAACGTGCGGATACCGAACCGAAGCGATACGGCGCAGGAAAGCCGGCTATTACATCTTTGTGCGGCGGCAGGAAACCGGCTTCAAAATCGTTTTTTTCACGAGCTCGGTGCTGATGCGGATTAACATGATACCCTTATCGGCGTCAGAAGCAGCAGAACTCAAAAAGTAATTACGGAAACTGTAAAATAGAGAATGCAATCCCAAAGACCGAATCCAAGCCGAATGGATATGACGAAACAGAGCCGGTGTTCTGCGATTGATAGCAATACGCGCAACGCCATCTCGCCGCGTGCTTTTTTCTCAAGCCGCAGTGATTTCTCCGCGTTGCTGCCCGTTATGACAAGGAAGCAGGCGCGCGGGCTTTTACATTTAGCCAAAACTCGAATGCTTCTTGCATGACACTTGGGACTATGCTTTTGAGACACCCCTAGTCGCTTTGTGTATTATATGTTTTATGCGTTTTATATACAATTGCATTTTTCATGAAGTTGATTGCAGTTTCAACATATTTAGGGTGTGTTTCTAAAGTCTGAAAGATGCAGTTTTGCTGGATCGGCTTGCA
>CAYTHS010000105.1:0-9187 GCA_964437665.1 uncultured Oscillospiraceae bacterium | reverse complement strand
TGCTTGATCAGCAACTCGGAGTCTCGAATTTGCGAACTTTTGTTGACAGTACCTTCTAAACGACCTGAATCGTTTCGAACAGTGTGCTTTTCAACGCAATAATAAAGTCAAAAAAAGCACTTGCATTTAATAATACCACATGCTACAATACAAAAGAAATACAAATCTAAGACAAATATATTACAATATTTTGTAATTTTTACACAATTTTCCACTGGGCTGTGAACCCGAAAATCTCTATAGAAAAAGAACGGAGCAGCAGAATGACAGGACTTATTATAGCGACGCACGGTGTTTTAGCGCCTGCGGCGATTGAACTCGTTGAGATGTTCACCGGCCCGCAGGAAAACGTTGAGACAGTCGGTTTTCAGATGGGTGACAGCTTGGAGGCCTTGCTGGGAGCATTCGGCATTGCGTTGGGGCGTTTGAAGGCTTGTGAAGAAATTCTAATTATGACCGATCTGAAGGGCGGAAGCCCGTGCAACGCCGCGACGGTAATGATGACACAAAATACAAATATTCGTGTTATCGCTGGATTTTCCATTCCGGCGCTCGTTCAGTTTTTGGAGGATCGACGAAACGGACTGCCTCTGGCGGAATCGATCGGAACCGTGATTGAAGTCGGCAAATGCTCGCTTTGCGAGATCAAAATAGATGAACAGAATTGAAGGAGCAGCAGAGGATTATGGAAAAAATCGGACATGTTCGTATCGATGATCGGTTGATTCATGGACAAATCGTCGCGTCATGGATCAATGTTCTGGGTTGCACGACAATTGTGATTGCGGACGACAAAGCGGTTTCGGACCAACTGCAGACAATGATGCTGCAGATGGCCTGCCCGCCGAATATCCAACTGAAAATAATGAAAGTGGCCGATGCGGCGGCTTACCTTGAAGCACCGGCGACGGAGAGAGCGAAAATATTGGTGATTGTAAGGGATGTGGTCAACGCGCTTACGCTCAGTTCATATAACGTTGGTATCACAGAAATCAATGTTGGCAACGTCAGCTCCGCGCCGCACAAAAAGAAATTTTCGAAGAGCGTCTGGCTGAGCGAAGAGGATATTACAAATTTCAGAGAACTTGCTGAAAAAGGTATTCATCTGGAAGTCCGCGTCGTACCTAACGAAAAGGCTACGAATTTACTTTCCATGATTGGCTGAAGTTGTCTGTTATGACGACGATCCGTCATGAAGAAAATAAAAAATGGGAGGAAGAGTTATGCTTTTTATTCAGGCACTTCTTGTAGCGCTTTGGGTTACATGGGCTATGATCGATGAACAGACCCTGCAACTTCAAACTACAAGAGCAATCATCACCGGTACCGTGGTCGGTATCATTATGGGTGATCTTAGAACGGGGCTCGTTGTAGGCGCGACTGTCGAGCTCATGTTCCTGGCGGCCATATTCGTAGGAACGGCCGTAGCGCCGGACGTAACGTTGTCCGCGGCAATCGCAACGGCGATTGCGGTTCTCAGCGGCGGCGGCACCGAAGTGGCGATCGCAACGGCTATCCCCGTAGCGTTGATCGGTCAGGCGATGAATACACTGCAGTACAGTGTTGTTAACGTCGCTATCCTGCATTGGGTGGAGCGTGGTTCCAAGAAAGGCAATTTGAAGCGGGTACGCGTAGGTGATTATATTGCACTCGCCTTAAACGCTGTTTTTTACGGCCTGCCAACCTTCTTTGCTGTTTATCTTGGTGCGGAATACGTTGTGGCTTTCATCGACAAGCTCCCCTCGACGCTTCTTACAGGCCTTTCCAACGGCGGCGGAATGCTGGCTGCGGTTGGCTTCGGCATGCTGCTTACAACGATCAAATGCAAGAGTCTGTGGCCGTATTTTGTTGTCGGCTACATCGCTGCGGCGTTCTTGGGAATCAACAATGTCGGTATCGGCCTGATCGCCGTCGCGTGCGTCTTCCTGCATAACTACTTCATCGGCCAAAAGTCGAAAGCTGTCGCGTGAGGAGGAGAGCATAATGAAAAATACAAATGAGAGACTCACCAGGCAGGATCTTTGGAAGATTTTCCGGGGTCAGTTCTTCATCCGCAGTGCTCTGAACTTTGAGCGCATGCAAAACGTCGGCTTCACGCATGCGATGGCGCCGATCATTGAAAAGTACTATGACACCCCGGAAGAAAAACAAGCTGCGATCGACCGCCATATGCAGATGTTTTTAACGCAGCCGATGGTGGCGTCAATCCCAATTGGCGTTGCCGCCGCAATGGAAGAGCGCGTTGTCGTAGACCGGGATATCGAGTCCGAGAGCATCGACGCAACAAAGACGGCGCTGATGGGACCGCTTGCTGCGCTTGGCGACAGCCTGATTAATGGAACAGCCCGTCCGATCCTTGCAGGTATCGGCTGTTCGCTGGCGCTGGCCGGCAGCATCCTCGGCCCGATTATTTTCCTGATCGGTATGAGCATTATTACACTTGGCGTTCGCTATCTGGGCATCTTCAAAGGCTATGAAAAAGGAGTAGGCCTGGTGGCGGACCTGCAGAAATCTGGACTGATCAACAAGATAACGGAACTGGCGTCCGTAGCGGCCTACGTTGTTATCGGCGGATTTATCGTCTCGATTGTATCGTTAAATCTAAACATCATCTATACGGCCGGAGATGCAACAATCGATATTCAGCAAACGCTGGATTCACTCCTGCCGTCGCTGCTGCCGGTATTGCTGACGCTCGGCGTATACAAGATCTTGAGCAAACGGAAAATCTCGGCGATTTTGCTGATGCTCATCATCATGCTGTTTGGCATTGCGGCAACGTACTTGGGAATTATGTAATCAAGGAACCTTAAGGAAGGGTTATTATGCTGGTAGATTTTCATGTCCACATGGGGAAAAGCAGCCGCGGTACGCTGTACACGGCCGAGGATCTGATCCGCTCGATGGATCGCTTCGAGATAGAAAAGTCGGGGTTATCGATCCTGAACGGCGTTCTGACAAGCGAATTGAACGATCGGGTCATGCAAACGGTAAAGCAATATCCGGATAGGATCGTAGGGTTTGCGTATATCAATCCGCGCGAGCCGAAGGCGATCGACGAAGTAAGGCGTTGCCTGGATACGCCCGGTATGCGCGGCGTGAAATTTCACTCATGGAAGCATGGATACTTTCCGGACAACAACAGCGCGATCGATCCAATCGTGGACGCAATCGAACCATATGACGTCCCGATCCTCTGCCATACGGGAACAGCGCCACTTGCGCTGCCGCAGCAATGGGCGGCAATCGCGAAGCGGCATCCGAAGGCAACGTTCGTATTTGCGCACATCGGATATCTGGACTACGGATACGGCTGCGTGGAGTCGGTCAAACAACTTCCCAACGTCTATGTCGATACAGCGGGACAGGTCGAGATACCCGTCATCGAGAAAGCGCTGGACGAGCTTGGACCGGACCGAATGATATTTGCCACGGACTGGCCGTATAAGTATGTGGGCAGCGAGATTGTAAAATTCGATTATTATAATCTCTCGGCCGAGGCCAAGGATAAGATCTTCCGGCAGAACGCTTTGAAGCTCTGGAAACTTTAATGGAAGCGGGGGTGATGCGTCCTCAGGGCGCATCACCCCCGCAGGACAGCCCGCAGAATAGAAAGAATGAATAAAAGATTTCAGTATTTTATTTTCGACATGGACGGTACCCTCGTGGATACCTCCGATGGAATTGTTGCATCGCTGGAGCTGATGCAGGACATTATGTGCAAGAAAACGCTTTCTGAGGAAACGCTCAGAAAGTTCATCGGCCCGCCGCTGAAAGAATCCTTCATGAAGTACTACGAGGTTCCTTTGGAAGAGACGGAAGAGATGACCCGAGTATACCGGGAGTGCTATCTGAAAGTGGGAATTAACCGAACGCGGATTTTTGAAGGTACGATCGATTTTTTGCAGCATATCCGCGCGACCGGCGGAAAAAGCGCGGTTGCAACGCTGAAACAGCATCAACTGGCGTCTATGACGCTGCATTATACGAAAATCGACGAGATCGTGGATTATATCGCCCTCGATCTGGAAAATTCGCTCGGAGATAAAGCCGCATTGATCCGGCAGTGCCTGCGCGCGATGAACTGCGGCGATTATGCCCGTGCGGTAATGATCGGCGACAGCCCGTTCGACGGTTATGCGGCGGCCGAAGCGGGCGTTGCATTCCTGCCGATGACCGGAGGAGAAGGATTCCAGCAGCCCGGCAGTCTCGACGGGCTTGATTATGTTGGAAACGCGCGCTCTCCGCAGGAGCTGTGCGATTTAATATATAAGATGATATGAAACAAAGGTGATCGATTTTGGAGTATAGAGGAAGCGCGGTTTCGCGTGGGATTGCGATTGCGCCGGTATTTTGTTTTTATGACAAGCAGCCTGAATTTCAGCAGCGAAACATAGAAGAATCCGCCAGAGAAACTGAAAAGGCGCGTTATCTCGGCGCGATAAAGACGGCGCGGGAAGAACTTGAAAGCATTTATCAGCAATGGCTGCCGATCGATGCGGAAAAAGCGGCCATTTTTCAGGCACATATTGATTTGCTTTCCGACGAACAGATTACCCGGGAGATCGAAACAGCCGTCCTTGACGAAGGCAAATGCGCCGAATGGGCGGTCGCGTCGGTTTATGCAACTTACGCCGGAATACTCGCAAACGTGGACGATGCGCTGATACGCGAGCGAGCGGCGGATTTAAAGGACGTTTCCTGCAGACTGCAGCGGATTTTGGTTGGCGACGTTTCAGGGCGCGGCCTGGAGGACGTGCCGGAAGGCGTGCTGCTTGCGGCACACGATCTGATGCCTTCGCAAACAGCGACGCTGAATCCGGACCGCGTCCGGGGTATTGTTACGGAGACCGGCGGCACGACGTCACATACGGCGATTCTTGCACGCAGTTTCGGCATCCCGGCCGTACTTGGCATCCCGGGGATTCTTACATCGCTGAGCGATGGATCTATAGCAATCCTTGACGGCACGGAAGGAATCCTGTTGTCGGATCCGACAAAAAAACAAGTCGGGGAATATGAGGAAAAACAAAAAGCGTTTTTGAAAACGCAGGCCAAGGAACGTGAGTTCCTGCCACGCGAGCCGGTTACAAGGGACGGCTGCCGGATCGAAGTGCATCTGAACATCGGGAATTCCGACGTGTCCCGCTATAAGGATTTTATTCCTTACGTGGACGGCGTCGGTTTGTTTCGGAGCGAGTTTTTGTTCCTTTCTCGGGACCGGCTTCCTTCCGAGGAGGAACAGTTTGACATCTATAAAAAGACGTTGCAGGCATTTGGCGGCAAACCGGTAATCCTGCGCACACTTGATATCGGCGGCGATAAACAGACGGACTGTATCCAGTTTCCGAAGGAGGACAATCCGTTTTTGGGCCTGCGGGCTTTGCGGCTGTGTTTTCAGCGGCACGATATATTCCGTACGCAGCTTCGCGCGGCGTACCGTGCCGGTGTATACGGGAACCTCTGGATTATGTTCCCTATGGTCAGCAGCATCGACGATATAAGAAAAGCGAAAGCTTTCTGCAGGGATGTTTGCGCCGAGCTCGAACGCGAAGGAGCGGCGTTCAGCCGCGACGTAAAGCTCGGCATCATGATAGAAACGCCGGCGATGGCGATTCTGGCGGACCAAGCGGTAAAAGAAGTGGATTTTGCGAGCCTGGGTACGAACGATCTTTGCCAGTACACGCTGGCGGTGGACCGGCTGAACCAGGAAGTAGCGTCTTATTACATGCCGTATCATCCCGCCGTACTCCGGCTGATCGGTATGGCGGCCGAAGCATTCCGGCTGGCTGGCAAGCCAATCGGCATCTGCGGCGAACTCGGCGGAGACGAAAAAATTGTGCCTGTTCTGATCGGACTGGGTATTAGAAAATTCAGCATGAACACGGCCGCGGTTGCGGTCGCAAAAGCGGCAATTTGCAGCACCGACTGCAAAGAGGCGCGTGCTTTGGCGCAACGTGCGCTGGAACAAACAACGGAAAACGAAATCAGAGAATTACTGAAAAATATATAAATCAAGAGGAGCAGACGATGGTATCAAAGAAAGTTACCGTAAAAAACCCAACAGGCTTACATGCACGGCCTGCGTCCGAGTTTACCCGCTGCGCGGCGGGGTTTCGTTCTCAAATTACCGTGACGAAAACGGGCGGCCAGCCGGTGAGCGCCAAGTCGATGGTCATGGTCCTTTCCCAGAGCATCGTTCGGGGGACGGAGATCGAAATCTGCGCCGACGGCCAAGACGAAGAGGCGGCGCTTGCCGCACTGATAAAACTCGTGGAGAATTTATCGGAATAAAGCGCAATTTTACTAGGGTGTGTTTCTAAAATCACAAAAGCGCATTTCCGCCGCCTCGACATGCATATTTTCGTTGAAAAGCCTCGCCGCAGCACCACTGCGCCTGCGTTTTTCGTCTCAATCTGCAAGCCGATCCAGCAAAACTGCATCTTTCAGACTTTAGAAACACATCTTAATAAAAAAAGAAAAGTCTCGATTAAATTGTATTAACAATAAAACAATAAGCGAACAAGAGGGAGTTCACAATGAAAACAGCACTTGCAGCAATTCAGGTTCTTAAGGAACAGGGAGCGGAATTCATTTTCGGGATTCCGGGCGGCCAAACGTTATACTTCACGGATGCTTTGCGGGGAACGGAGATCCGTTTCATCCAGACACGGCATGAGGGAACCGCCGCCGGGGCGGCGGATGCTTACGGACGGTTGACGGGAAAGCCGGGTATGTGCCTGGCGACTACCGGCCCTGGCGCGACGAATTTATTAACTTCATTGGGCGGCGCGCTGCGCGATTCGAGCCCGGTGATTGCGTTTGTATTTCAGAATACGCTTGCGGGAGCCGGACGCGGGGATGCGCAGGACGCGGACCATGAAATGCTGTTTTGCAGCCAGGTAAAACGCTATATCCCCGTGCGCCATCCGGACGCTCTGGTCTGGGCGATGCGCGAAGCGTATCGTACGGCGCTGACCGGCCGGCCCGGCCCGGTCGTCGTGGATTTTTACCGTGACGTCATTGAAAAGGGCGAATGCGAATATACGCCGCAGGAGGAGTCGTCCTACTACGTGAAAACAGATTTCGTTTCGCCGGCCGGGCAGATCGAAACGCTTGCAAAAAAGCTCGCGTTCTATCAAAAAGTTGCGATCTGGAGCGGCAACGGCGTTAAGATGAGCCGCTGCGGTGAAAAGGTTCTGGCGCTGGCCGGTAAGCTGAACGCGCCAGTCGTCACGACGTTTAACGGCATTTCTGGCGTTCCAACGGAGCACCCGCTGGTGTTCGGCGCGCGTACCCGTCATGGCACGCATCTGACGAGGGCGATTCTCGAAGAGGCGGACTGTGTGCTGGTGCTGGGGTCCAGCATGTCGAGCGTCGCGACAAACCGCTGGGGATTGAAGCTGAAAGACGTGATTCAGGTCGACTTTGCGTCGGAGCAGATCGGCCGCCAGTACCCGGTCGTGCTGGGCGTCCCGGGCGAACTGAATCGCGTGCTGGATGCGGTAATCCCGCTGATTCCGGATGGTGCGCAGCCGGCTGAAAGAAAGCAGTGGCTCGAAGATCTGCGGCAGCGCTACGCCGCTTGGGAAAAGAATGTGTTTGCCGGCCCCGTGAACGATGAAACCGTTTCCCCGGCAGCGCCGGTGGCGCTGATGCGAAAACTGAACGAGTGTTTCAGGGATGACGACATCATCTGCGTCGACGCGGGGAATCCGGGCGCGTGGTCGCATTTGTTCCGCCTGACGGAGAAAAACCGATATTTCAAGCCGGTCAACTACGGTAATATGGGCTTCTCCATACCGGCAAGCATTGCCTGCGCGCTGGCGGAACCGAAAAAAGAAGTGCTGTGCTTCATCGGCGACGGTTCGCTCGGCATGACGCTGGGCGATTTGGAAACGATCGCGCGGTTTACACCGAATGTGACGCTGGTCGTTTTCAATGATCACGCATACGGCAATATTAAGCAGGAAGAGCAGTTTAAGTTCGGCGACGGGCACTGCTTCGGCGTGGACCTCTATAAGCAGGCGGACTATGCGGGCGTTGCAAGGGCGCTCGGATTCGGTGCGGAGAAAATACGGCGTGCGGATCAAATCAAGGCAGCTTTCGAGCGCGCGCGGGCTTACGACGGCGCATACATGATCGAAGTGGAGTTCGACGGTACCTATACGATCTGGCCGGAAGCCTTCCTTTGGAACGACTGACGGCGAGAAACGAAACCGAGGCGTTAATTATGGCGGAAAGAAAATCGAAACTTTGCAGCGTTTCCGATTTGGCGGAGCAGATTCCGGACGGTGCACGTGTGGCGTTCGGCGGGTTTGCGGTATACCAAAAACCGATGGCCGTGGTGAGGGAAATTGCACGCCAACGGAAACGGCATCTGACGATCGTCGGGACGGTACATTCCATGGACGCGGACATGCTGATTGGCGCGGGCTGTGTGGACCGGATCGAAACATCCTATGTGGGACTGGAAAAATACGGTCTTGCGCCGAATTACCGACGGGCGGTCCAAAATGGTAAGGTTACGGTCGCCCATTATCCGGAAATGCTCGCATGGGACCGCTTTCGCGCGGACCGTGAGGGCTGGCCGTACTGGCCCTGCTACTCGCTGGGCGGCTGCGAGGGCGTGCTGGAAACCCTCGACATCATCGAGTACCACTGTCCGGTTTCCGGCAGACGCGTCTGGGCGCTGCCCGCGGCGCAGCCGGACGTCGTGGTAATACACGGCTACCGGGGCGATTGCTACGGCAATATTCAGCTCCAGCAGCACAGCATGCTCCCGCAGTCGATGGACGTCGAAATAGCGCGTGCTTGCGGAACCGTGCTTGCGAGCGTGGAGAACCTTGTAAAAAACGACGCGGTCCGGCAGGAACCGCAGTTTACGCTGATTCCGGCTTTCAAAACGCAGGCGGTCGCATACGCTCCATTCGGTTCGCATCCGCTTTCCACGCTGAGCGCGGTACGTGAGGACGAACTGCATTTCAGTATTTATGTGGAAGCCGCAAAATCGGAGGAGACGTTCCGGGCGTATCTGGAGAAATATGTCTATGGAACGAAGGACGAAGAAGAGTACGGGCAGCTCATCGGATCCGAACGCCTGCTGGAACTCAAGGAGGACTGACCGATGAAATACACATTGGAAGAAATGCTTGCGGTGCAGCTTTCGCATACGTTTCACGACGGC
>CAYTHS010000104.1:0-9248 GCA_964437665.1 uncultured Oscillospiraceae bacterium | reverse complement strand
TTAATATTGCTTTGGGGGATGAAAATTCTTATAACTTAGGTATTGACATATCTTTGCATGCTGAAATATAATGGTTCCACAATAAATGACGGCGTTTCATAATACGGAACACACATGACATCCAGCCCCTGAAAATCGCAACCAGATAAACATAATTACAAAAATCAAGCAAAATACCCACGCAGCAAAAGGCGCGTTATCGCCGTTTGTATAACACACAAAACTCAAGGAGGAAGAAAATGAAAAAGTTACTAGCGCTCATTCTTGTTCTTTGCCTGGCAGTAGGTCTTGTTGCCTGCACGGGCGAACCCGCCGCAACCAACGCCGCTGAGACAGCGGAAGCCGGCGCCGCGCAGGCGGGCGACGTCGAGACTCTGAAAATCGGCGTTGTCTGCCCCATCTCGGGTAATTCCGCGATCGCCGGCAAGTATATCACCCATGGCGTGCAGGTTGCCGAGCAGGAACTGGGCGGTACGATCACGATCAAGGACGTCGAATATCCGGTAGAGTTCATCTACATGGATAACGAAGCTTCCGAAGAGAAGACGACCAACGTCTTTCAGAAGCTGATTGAAGAAGAGGGCGTCATTGCCATCGTAGGACCGGATATGTCCAAATGTGCGCTTGCCGCCGGCTCCATCGCGCAGAACGCAGGCTGCCCCGTCGTTTGCACGTTTGCAACGAATACCGCCGTCACCGAGATTGGCGACTATATCTTCCGTGCCTGCTTCATCGATCCCTTCCAGGGAAAAGTTGCGGCGACCTATTGCTGGGAAGCCGGCTTTGAAACCGCAGCGATTCTTTTCAACAATGCCGACGCTTATGCGACGGGCCTGACCGATGCGTTTATCGAGAGCTATGAAGCGCTTGGCGGCACGATTGTCGCATCCGAAGAATACTCCGGTTCCGACGTCAAGGATTACAATGTCCAGCTCACGAAGCTTGCCGCAGACAATCCGGAATGTCTCTTCCTTCCGAACCTCCTTGGCGAAATGCCGCTGCAGATCCAGCAGGCGCGCGCAGTCGGCATGACCTGCCCGATCGTCTGCGGTGACTCCGCGGACACGCCCGAAGTTGCCGATGTCGCCGGCGCGGCGGTAGAAGGCGTTGTGTACGTTTCCGCATTCTCCGCAGAATCCACCACGGAAGCGGCCGTCAAATTTGTTGAAGAATACACCACGATGCACGATGGCGAAAGCCCGAACTCCAACGCGGAACTTGCATACGAAGCCACCCAAATGGTAATCTACGCGCTGCAGAATGCGCCGGAACTCACCCGTGACAGCGTGCGTGACACGCTCTGGACCATCCAGAACCTCGAACTCCCGTCCGGCATGATCACCGTTGGCGAGGATCGCAACCCCATCAAGGGCGCCGTTATCATGGAATATGATGCGCAGGGCATTGCTCACTTCGTAGCATCGGTCAACCCCAACTAACGAATACTCTTATCAAAGCAACAAATACCAGTAAATCCGATGTGCCGGTAGCGTGTATACCTGCCGGCACATCTGCGTTTCCCCTTCACAAATAGATTCCTTCCAGAAAGATTGGAGGCTTCAACTTGTCCACGTTCTTGCAGTATCTGATTTATGGTCTTCAGCTTGGCAGCGTTTACGCGCTATTGGCGTTAGGCTATACCATGGTTTATGGCATTGTCGGGATGATTAACTTTGCCCACGGCGACTTTCTGATGATCGGCGCGCTCGGCACGTTTTTCATTGCCAAGCTGTTTACCAATTTCAATATCGACGGGACCTATCCGATGCTCATCGTCGGCGTGATTATTTTGATCGCCATGCTGGGGACCGGTGCGATTGGCGTCGGTGTTGAGGCGGTCGCTTACCGCCCCCTGCGTAATAAGCCGCGGATGATCGCGCTGATCACAGCGGTCGGCGTATCAATGTTTCTTGAGAATTTTCCGCGCGCGCTGCCGTTTATCGGACCGAACCCGCGTTCGTTCCCGACGCTCTTTAAAACCGTGCGCTACACTTTTTTAGGCGCGTCCATCACATCAACACAGATCATCATGATTTCACTGGCGGCGGTCGTTATGGCCGGGCTGTATTTCCTCGTTAACAAGACGAAAATCGGCTCCCAGATGCGCGCGGTCAGTATGGATAAGGATGCGGCGGCGCTGATGGGCATCAATGTCAACCGGGTTATATCCATCACGTTTTTCATCGGCGGTGCGCTTGCCGCGGTTGCGGGTATTTGCTATGCAAGCGTATACCCGCAGGTCGAGGTTTACATGGGTGCCTGGCTTGGCACAAAGTCGTTTATTGCGGCCGTGCTCGGCGGCATCGGCGATATCCGCGGTGCGATGCTCGGTGGATTCATCATGGGAATTTCGGAGATTTTTGCCACCGCAGTGAATTCCACGTTTGGATATGCCGTCGGATTCATCATTCTGATCGTGATTTTGCTTGTCAAACCCGCGGGTATCATGGGCAAGCTCACGAAAGAAAAGGTTTGAGGAGGGGCTGTATATGAACTGGAAAAGACTGCTCAAAACAGCTTATCCCGCCGCAATCGTCGTGGCGCTGTATATCCTGACCATTGCGCTGCAGAGAATCGGCATACTCAACAAATACTATATCCAGGTCATGATGTTCGCGGGGATCAACATCATGATGACGGCGAGTCTGAACCTGGTGAACGGATTTACCGGTCAGTTCTGCATTGGCCATGCGGGCTTTATGTCCCTTGGCGCATACGGCGCGGCGGTCGTCACAACAATGGTATTCGGCGGCAAGAACGTCCCCGTTCTTGCCCAAACACCCGTGTTCCTGCTCGGTCTTCTTGTGGGCGGTTTGATTGCGGCGTTCGTTGGCGTGCTGATCGGGCTGCCGTCGCTGAAGCTGAAAGGGGACTATCTAGCGATTGTGACGCTGGCCTTCGGTGAAATCGTGCGCGCGATTCTGCGTCTGATCAAGCCTATTGGCGCGGCGCGCGGAATGATCGGCATCCCGAACTATTCCACGCTGGCGTGGATCCTGTTTTTCATGACGCTGACGCTGTACCTTCTCAAGAATCTGATCTATTCGCCCTATGGACGCGCTTTTATCGCGATTCGTGATAATGAAATCGCAGCGGATGTCATGGGGATCGATACAACGAAGTTTAAGATTACTTCCTTTTGTATTGCAGCGTTCATCGCGGGCGTTGCGGGCGGCTTGTACGCGCATGTGCTGTCGTTCATCCAGCCGGATTCTTTCAGCTTTGTGAAAAGCTCTGACTATCTGGTATTTATGTACGCGGGCGGGAGCGGATCGCTGACCGGTTCGATCGTTGGCGCAACGCTATTGACGATACTGCCGGAAGTGCTGCGGTTCCTTTCGGATTGGCGTCTCGCCGTATATGCGGCTGCGCTGGTTCTCGTCATGCTGTATCGCTCGGACGGTATCTGCGGAGGCAAGGAACTGCCTTTTTTGCGGATTCGCCGCCGCGATTTGTATGCAGAACCTCTGTTTATACGCAGACGTGAAAAGAAATCGGCCTCCGGGCAGGATCGCTGACAAGGAAGGAGAACGGATGCATGAGTATTCTTGAAGTAAAAAACCTTTCTATTATGTTCGGCGGCCTGTGCGCGGTGGATGATTTCAATCTAAGCTTGGAGCAAGGCGAGATGGTTGCGGTCATCGGGCCGAACGGTGCGGGCAAAACCACGGTGTTTAACATGCTGACCGGTATCTACAAACCCACTACGGGCAGCATTCAATTTGAGGGTAAAGAGATGGTTGGGCAAAAGCCCTTCCAGTTTGCACGCGCAGGCATCACACGCACGTTTCAGAACATCCGGTTGTTTTCGAATGCGACCGTGGTGGACAACGTGAAGATGGCGCACACCATGCACAACAGGCAAAGCCTCGGGAGTTGCCTCCTGCGTACGCCGGCGATGCAGCAAAGCGAGCGCAGACTTGACGAACAAGTCATGGAACTGCTGGAAACAATGAAGCTTGCCGACAAGGCGGATCTTCTGGCAAAGAACCTGCCTTATGGCGAACAGCGCCGGCTCGAAGTTGCGCGCGCGCTGATGACGCAGCCGAAAGTCCTGCTGCTGGACGAGCCGGTTGCGGGCATGATCACCACGGAACTGGAAGAAATGGCGCGGATGGTCGTGGATATCCGCAAATATTTCGACCTGTCCATCATACTGATCGAGCACCATATGAACTTCGTTATGCCGATTGCGGATCGCATCAAGGTATTGGACTTCGGCAAAACCATTGCGGAAGGTCTTCCGGCGCAGATCCAGAAAGACCCGCGCGTAATCGAGGCTTATTTGGGAGGAGAATACGAAAATGGCAATGCTTGAAGTCAAGGACCTGCATGTCTCCTATGGTGCAATCAAGGCGGTTCAGGGAATTTCCTTTCATCTGAATAAAGGGGAAATTGTCGCGCTGATCGGATCCAACGGTGCGGGAAAATCCACCGTACTGCGTACGATCTCCGGACTTGAACGTTCAAAAAGCGGTTCGGTCCGGTTTGAAGGCGCCGAACTGACGAAGATGAAGCCGCATAAGATTGTTGAGCGCGGCATCGCGCATGTTCCGGAGGGCCGCCGGGTTTTTGCGGGCCTGACCGTTACGGAAAACCTCAAAATGGGTGCAAACCTGATCGTTTCCCCGCTGCAGGTGCGCGACAGCATGGAAAAAGTGTTCGAGATTTTTCCTCGCCTAAAGGAGCGCGAAAAACAAAAAGCCGGGACGCTTTCAGGCGGGGAACAGCAAATGCTTGCGCTTGGCCGTGCGCTGATGACCAATGGCAAGCTTCTGATGCTGGATGAACCCTCTATGGGACTTGCTCCGATCATTGTTGAGGATATTTTCCGCGTTATTCGTAAAATCAACGAAACCGGAACGAGCATCCTGCTGATCGAGCAAAACGCTTTTCTTGCGCTTAAAACCGCTTCACGCGCATATGTGCTGGAAACAGGCAAGATTTCGATGGAAGGCGATGCAGGCGATCTGCTCGTCGATGAACGAGTGAAAAACGCTTACCTTGGTGCATGAGGCGAGGAAGCGGACGAATATAAAGTAGAGGACTGGAAACGATGCAACTATCTAAACTAGCCCAGCATCTGGGCGGATCTGCCATCCGTGCTATGTACAATGAAGCGCTGAAGATGGAGGATACCATCAGCTTCACGGTCGGAGAGCCGGATTTCATTACCCCTAAGCCGATTATCGACGAAGCCTGCCGATGCTGGGAACAGGGTATGACGCACTACACGCCGAACGCCGGCGTGCTGAAACTGCGGCAGGCGATCGCGGGATTTCACAAAGACGATCTCAATCCCGATCCGGAATCGCAGATCATGGTGTCCTGCGGTGCGACGGAAGCAATACAGATGGCGCTGTTCACGCTGGTGGACCCCGGCGACGAGGTGATTCTCGTTACGCCGGCATGGCCGAACTACTTTGGCCAGATCGGCATGGCCGGCGCGGTCATGAAGATCGTTCCCGCATACGAGGAGAACAATTTTGTGCCGGATCCCGACGATATCAAGCGTGCAATCGGGCCGAAGACAAAAGCGATCATACTCAACTCGCCGTCGAACCCGACGGGAGCCGTTATCGACCGCGCGACCTGCCGTGCGCTGGCGGATATCCTTCGCGACAGCGATATCTTTATCATCGCGGACGAAATCTACAGCCGCCTCGTATATGATGAAGAAGGCTACACGAGCATTACGTCGTTTGACGGGATGATTGAGAAGACGGTTTACATCAGCGGTTTTTCCAAGATGTTTGCCATGACGGGATGGCGGCTCGGCTATGCGATCTCCCGCCCGGACATCATCCGGAACATGACAAAGCTTCATGAAAACGGTGCGTCCTGCCTCCCCGCCCCGAGCCAGATTGCGGCCGTCGTCGGTTTGCAGCAGTGTCTGCCGGAGATCGAGAACATGCGCAGGAGCTATCATGCGCGGCGCGATTTGATCTGTTCTCTGATCAACGCTACGCCGGGGCTTTCGATCCGCCCGCCGAAGGGTGCGTTCTATGCGTTTACCAACGCAAAGGAACTCTGCCGGGCAACCGGGCTCAATTCGATGGAGCTTTGCATGGACCTGCTGAAGAAAACGGGCGTGGTCACGGTGCCGGGTTCCGGCTTCGGCGATATCGGCGAAGGGTACGTCCGCATCACCTACGCTACGTCCGAGGCGAATATCAAAGAAGGATTTGCGCGCATTCAGGACTATGTGAGGGGGTACGGATTATGAGCCAGGCAAGCGTAATGGAGCGGATTTGTGCCATCGGTATTATGCCGGTAATCACAAAGATTGATTCCGCGGAGGATTGTGACGCACTTGCAAAAGCGCTGACAGCCGGCGGTATTCCCGCGATGGAAATCACGTTCCGGATGGAAGGCGCGGATATATATATCCGGCAGGCGCGGCAGAACCATCCTGAAATCGTCGTCGGTGCGGGTACGGTCACGACGATTGAGCAGGCGTCCCGCGCAATTGAGGCGGGCGCGCAGTTCATTGTTGCGCCGGGCCTGAATCCGGAAATTGTAGGGTATTGCCAGGATAAAGGCGTGGATATCGTTCCGGGGGTGGCAACGCCCAGCGAGATTGAACGTGCTATGAGCCTGGGACTAAAAACGCTTAAGTTTTTCCCTGCCGAGCAGAACGGTGGCATCGCGGCGATAAAAGCGATGTGTGGTCCGTATAAAGGCGTGACGTTTATGCCGACCGGTGGGCTGAATCTGAATAATCTTGCGGATTATTTTGCATTCGACCGCATTGCGGCCTGCGGGGGCACCTATATGCTCGGCAGCCATCTGGCGAAGCACGAATGGGACCGGATTACCGAGCTGTGCCGCAAGTCGGTGCAGACGATGCTGAACCTGAAGCTGGCGCATATCGGCGTCAATACGGACAACGAAGGCGAAGCGCATAAAACCGCGCGGCTGCTTTCGGACGTTTTGAGTCTGGATATCGCCAAAGAAGGTGCGAACTCCGTTTTTGTGGACCGGTTTGTAGAAGTAATGAAGAGCAATTATCTCGGGAAACACGGGCATATCGCGTTTTCCACATCGTCCGTCGATCGTGCCTTGCGGTATTTTAAGGCGGCGGGCGTCGCGTTCAACGAAGACTCTGCGAAATACGCCGCGAACGGAAAACTGAATGCAATATATTTTAAAGAAGAAATAGGGGGATTTGCGATTCACCTCGTCAATGCGTGAGGGATTGCAACAAGGTCTATCATATGGCGAAAATTATCACATTTGGGGAAATAATGCTCCGGCTGATGCCGGAGGACGGACACCGTATCCTGCAGACGAACCGGCTGGAAGCGACCTTTGGCGGCGGCGAAGCGAATGTTGCCGTGTCGCTCAGCAACTACGGTGAGAACAGCGGGTATGTCACCGTGCTGCCGGAAAATCCAGTCGGGCAGGCGGCAATCAACAGCATGCGTTACTTTGGCGTGGATACGTCGAACATTCTTCGGCAGGGTGCGCGCATCGGCGTGTATTATGTGGAAAAGGGTCAGTCCCAGCGTCCTTCCAAAGTCATCTATGACCGCAAGTATTCGGCCGTGTCTCTGGCGAAAGCCGCCGACTTTGACTGGGAAAGGATCTTTGAAGGCTGCGAGTGGTTTCATTTCACCGGCATTACGCCAGCGCTTTCGGACGAATTGGCGAAGGCCTGCATGGACGCCGTGCAGTGCGCAAAGAAGAAGGGGATTACGGTCAGCTGCGACCTGAATTACCGAAAAAATCTCTGGAATACGGACAAGGCTTTTTCCACGATGACGGCGCTGATGCCGTATGTGGACGTTTGCATCGCAAACGAGGAGGATGCTGAAAAGGTGCTCGCTATTAAGGCGAGCGGAACGGACGTAGCCTCCGGGCAGCTTTCCTACGAAGGATATCGGGAAGTGGCGAGAAAAATCGTGGAACGCTATGGCTGCAAAGCGGTTGCTATCACGCTGCGTTCGTCCATTTCGGCAAACGATAATCGTTGGGCAGGCATGTTTTTCGACGGCAAAGAATACTATCTTTCGAAGGAGTACAACATCCATATCTGGGATCGCGTCGGCGGCGGGGATTCCTTCGGTGCAGGCCTGATCTACAGCTGCCTGCATGGATTCGGCGGACAGGAAACCATCGATTTCGCAGTTGCCGCGAGCTGCCTGAAACATACCGTCCAAGGTGATTTTAACCGCGTTTCACTGGATGAAGTGCGTTCGCTCATGAGTGGAAACGCGACAGGGCGCGTACAGAGATAACGCGCACGCATATTAAATATGAAGAAGCAGGCCTTCGGACCGGCTCCGAGCGCCTGCTTTTTTTACAAAAAAACAATTAGCGCAAGGTGGATAGCATGAAAAACGCTGTGAGGGAAAAACTGCGTGCCGGCGAACCGGCGCTCGGAACGTTCTTTGAGATCGGTAAAGGCAATATTGCGGAATGCCTCGGCTTCACCGGACTGGATTACCTGATTATCGATAACGAACACGGCCCGTATAATCCGGAAGCCGTTCCGGATCTTGTCCGGGCGGCAAAGCTTTACGGAATCGAGCCGTTTGCCCGCGCGAAAGAGATTTCGCGTCCGGGGATTTTGAAACTGCTGGACGCCGGGGCAACGGGAGTTATCATACCAAACGTAAAGACGCTCGAGGAAGCGGAACAGATCGTGGCGTTTGGAAAATATATGCCTGTTGGCGCGCGCGGCGTCGCCAGTGCGTCCGGCAGCGGTTACTGGTATGAAAACTATGCCCAGCACGGACTGCAGCACTACTTTGAAGTATCCAATCGAGAAACGATGCTGCTTCCGCAGTGTGAAACGGCCGAGTGTTTGAATCAGATTGAAGAGATTGTCCGGCTGGACGGTATCGACGGCATTTTTGTCGGGCCGTTCGATTTGTCGGCGGCGCTGGGGAAGCCGGCGCAATTTGACGATCCCGAAATAAAGGATGCGTTCATGCACGTGCAGAAAGCATGCAAGGCGGCGAATAAATTCTCATTCATTTTTGCGGGGAGTATCGAACGAGCGAGGAGGGCGCTGTCCAACGGTTACGACAGCGTGACCTACGGGACCGATGCGTCGGTCCTGACGGAAGCGTACCGCACTGCGGTGCGGCAAATATTGGGTTGACGGCCTGCAAAAGCAGGCGGTGAGCAACTCCGGCTGTTGAGCGGCAGCCGGGGGACAATGAATAAAGCGCAAGGAGGAAAGGGCGATGAACGCCTACATAGCAAGGGTACTAAACGATGTTCGAAGCAAGAACGCAGGG
>CAYTHS010000103.1:0-9274 GCA_964437665.1 uncultured Oscillospiraceae bacterium | reverse complement strand
CGCGTTACCGGCCCGAGCGCACCGTCGCGCGTAAGGCCGTTCGCCTGCTGGAACGCCTTAATTGCGGAAGCCGTTGCGCGACCCATCACACCGTCCGGCTTAAAGGTAATATAGCCGAGTTTTTTGAGCGCGGTTTGGCAGTCTTTGATCACCTGATTCTTGTCGCCGATGGTGTAAGCGTTACCGACGACATCTTCGTTATAGAGCATCTCAATCGTTTTCGTTCCAACCTTGCCGTCCACCGTGAGATCGTTCTTTTGCTGGAATTCCTTCGCAGCCTCTTCGGTTTTATCGCCGAACGTCCCCTGGACATTTGCCTTATTGTCCATATAGCCGAGTTCGTAAAGCCGCTGCTGAACGCTTTTGACGTCCTCGCCGGAATCCCCGTTCTGCATCACGTAGATCTTGGCATTTTCACCCATCAGAGCGGAGAAGGTCGTTTCCCCGCAGATTCCGTCGTCGTCCAGATCGTTATGCCGCTGGAACGTCACAAGCGCACTCTTTGTGAGCGGACCGAAATGTTCGGTCGGTTCGTCGGAATCCATGTATCCAAGCTCCATGAGCCGCGCCTGCAGTTCCGCGACGATCGGGCCGTCGTCGCCTTCTTCGAGCTCGGTAGTGTAAACGGCGATGGTTTCCGCGTCGCCCACGGTCTGTTCGTCGGCGGTCATCGTCTGCATCGCTTCGGCGTCCGCGGACGCGTCGTAGTTTTCATAAGGATCGACAAATCCGCTGTCGATCGAAAGCTCCTGTTCGGTGACGAATGCCGCAAGCTGCTCCTCTGCATTTTCATTCGCCCTTTTACCGGGCAGCGCGGCGGCCAGCACGATTACGGCGATCAGCACAACGCCGAACGTACCGCCCGCTATGAGGAGCGTGCGCGGCGGCTGCTTCATGAGATAGTTGTAGACCGTGCGTCCGCCGACGTAGACGCCGCGCGCGGCATAGCGCAGGCCGCTGACAACGGACTTTTTCGTTATCTTCCAAAACCGTTTCCATGAAAACGGCGTCTTGGCCGCCGCCGTTTTTGCTGAATCCGGATAACCCATGGTTTCGTTTGCTCGTGTTCCCGCTTCACGACGTTCCGCAACAACGGTCCGCACGTTTTTGACAAAACGTTTCCAAAACCGTTTGATTTTGAATTTTTTCTTTTTGCGTACCGAGCCTGGCTGCTCACCCCTCGCGGTATATGTGTAAGCGGCGCTCCGGCCGTTACCCGGCCGCTGTGCCGCCTGACTTCTCTGATATGTATTTTGCGCGGCGGTGTTTGCGGGCCTGACGGTCCCTTTCGTGCTCTGCACTGTGCGCCGCGGGTCGTTGCTGCCTGTTGCCACGTTCAGACTCCTTCCGTCAGGAGCGGGAATAAACCCGTCTTCCTGCCTGCAAGTCAAGATTCCTCTGGTATCCTATCGGGATTATAGCAAAGAATCTTGTCAATGCATTGAACATTTTTTTAACGAATCGCTAACGAGTAACATCTCGTCGATCTCTTTTCAGCCGTCAAAATATTCGCCGCGGCGGTAATCATAAATTGCCGCGTTATATTTTTTGAAATCCTCCAGCACCTTGCCGGTGCCGAGCGCCACGCAGGAGACCGGGTCTTCCGCGATGCGGCAGGGTACGTTCGTACGTTCGGTGACATAGCGGTCCAGCCCGGTCAGCAGCGCGCCGCCGCCCGTGACCACGATGCCCGTTGAAGCGATGTCCGTAGCCAGTTCCGGCGGCGTACGCTCAAAGAGGGAACGCACGCGCTCCATGATGGCCGCGAGCGGTTCGCTAAGCGCATCCACCATCTCGTTCGTACCGATAGGCACCGCTTCCGGCAGCCCAGTCGTAAGGTTACGCCCGCGCACCTCGATGATGCGCTGTTCCTTTTCGATATGCGCGCGCCCGTATGCGATCTTGATATCCTCGGCGTTGCGCTCGCCGATGTAGAGGCTGTGCTTGCGCTTCATATAGCGTCTGAGCGCGTCGTCGAACTTGTCGCCCGCCATCTTGATGGAATCGGAAAGCACGACCGCGCCGTAGGCGATCACCGCGATGTCCGTCGTGCCGCCGCCGATATCGAGCACCATATGCCCCTTCGGTTCGTTGATGTCCAGCCCCGCGCCGACGGCCGCCGCAATAGGCTCCTCAATCAGGTAGGTGTATCTCGCCCCCGCTTCGTCGGACGCTTCGATGACATATCGCTTCTCCGCCTCCGTCACCCCGGATGGGACACAGACCACCGCACGGGGTTTGTAAAGCAGCCGCACCCCGACCACTTTGCGGAAAAAATACCGCAGCATACGTGCGGTCACGTCGAAATTGGAAATCACGCCGTCGCGAAGCGGGCGTATCACCACGATATTGGCAGGCGCGCGTCCCATCATCTTTCTTGCATCCTCGCCGACGGCGACGATGCGGCCCGTAACGCGTTCCAGCGCTACGACGGACGGTTCCTTAAGCACTATGCCTTTCTTTTTTACATAAACCAATACGGACGATGTTCCAAGGTCGATCCCAATATCGGACGTGTCAAATACTCCCATTTCTCTTTCCTGCCTCCCGCGTTTCGCCGGACATATCTCGCCTATCTTATCGACTATTTTACCATGCGGCGGCGGCGCGGGCAATCGAACAATATGTGAACGCGCGCGACCGGCCATAGAAAACCCGCGCCTGGCGGACGAAGCCGCCCGGTTGTATGCAAGAAATCAAGTGCTCCGGCTGCTTTTTCCATACTGCTTCATCGGCAGCTTTCCTGAAGGCGCTATTATGCATATAAAGAAAAACCGCCCGAAGGCAGCCGCCGCACCCTGATAAAAAAGTCCCGGAATTGTTTTGTGTCGTTACCCTTAATCCATTTATTGCAGATTATTATAGATGCGTCGATTCATCCGGTAAAACAAACACCGGGTACGGGTCGGTTTTCCGTACGCCTTGTCTTCCCGAGAAGCTGTAACCGGTCAGTCGTTCATACCCTTGCCTGCAAGAATTTGCGGCAGGTATTTTTCCACGCGCGCTTTCCGCGTCTGCGCACGCTTCGCTTCGGAAAAATACAGCGCGTACGCGCGCCTGCGCCCCGGAGTAAGCGCTTCGAACGCGCTTTTCAACACGGGGATTTCGTCCAGTTTCTTTTGAAATTCCTCAGGCAGAACGACTTCCGCCGTTTCTGAAAAAACGACCTGCAGCCCCGCACGCTCAGTCCGCACCGCTTCGGCCAGGCACGCGGCAAGCGCGGCCCGTTTGCTTTCGATTTCCACCCGGCTGCTAAACCTCGCCATACGCATGGCCTGTGAATGCTCGCCGGGTTTATCGAGGATTCCCTCCGGGTCGTGCAGAAGCGTTCCCTTAAAAAAACCAATCGCGCAATTCCCCTTAAACGAATAGAGTATCGCGACGTTCGCGCCGTCAAGCGTGTAGCAGGGTTTCCCCCATTTCAGCGCTTCCCGCAGTCCCGTGGCAAGCACAATTGCACGCAGGGCATCCAGTTCGTCCTTCCAGAACGTTTCCTTTTCAAAAAAACAGCCGGCATCAGAGTTTCCGTTTTTGTGCTCCACGTACGTGCCTCCTGCGTTTTCGCACGATATACGTTTCAGGCGAACGTTTCGTTTTCGAGTACCGCGCGCCTCAGTACGCTGCCGATCGGCGCGCTGATCGCAAGCGTCGCCCCCGCTTCCTGTCCGGTTCGGCCCTTATTGATTACAACGAGGTTTTTTCCGTTGAAAAAGTCGACCAGCCCCGCCGCAGGGTAGACCACCAGCGACGTGCCGCCGATAATCAGCGTGTCAGCGCGCGAAATAAGCGCGACCGCCTCGCTGAGCACCTGCTCGTCCAGCCCTTCGCCGTAGAGTACCACGTCCGGTTTGATCGTGCCGCCGCAGGTACACTTCGGCACGCCCTGCAGCGCCATGATTTCGTCCAGAGAGTACGCCTGATTACAGCGCATGCAATGGTTTCGATACACGCTGCCATGCAGTTCCAGCACATGTTTGCTTCCAGCCTTCTGGTGCAGTCCATCGATATTCTGCGTGATGACCGCGGTGAGTTTCCCCTTCTCTTCGAGCCGTGCGAGCGCAAGATGCGCGGCATTCGGCTTCGCGTCCGGGAATAGCAGATACCGCCTGTAATAATCGTAAAACGTATCCGTCCGCCGCACGAAAAACCCATGGCTGATCAGAACTTCCGGCGCGTAGCCGTATTTTTTGGTTGCCTCAAACACACCGTTTTCCGATCGAAAATCCGGTATGCCGCTCTCGGTGGACGTGCCCGCACCTCCAAGAAACGCGATGCGCTTTGAATCTGCGAGGATCTCCTTCAGTTTTTCCGTTTGCTGCTGCAGTTTGTCCTCTTCCATACCACAATCATAGCACGTAGCGCAGATTTTGCAAGCGCCCCGGCGGTATGTATCCCGGCTGGAAAGCAGTCTGTGAATATGATAAAATAGCGCTATGAAAATACGTTTTTATCACGCAAGAATTCTCCCGCTCGACGGTCACACGCCGCTGTTTTCCGGCGAGCTGGCCACCGACGGAAGCAAAATCGCGGCCGCAGGCGAAACCGTCTCGGATTTCGGCCCGTTCGACCGTGAGATCGACTGCCGCGGCGGACTGATTATGCCGGGGTTTAAAAACGCGCACACGCACTCGGCCATGACGTTCCTGCGTTCGCTGGCGGACGATCTTCCCTTGCAGCGCTGGCTGCACGAGCAGGTCTTCCCAAAGGAAGCGCAGCTCACGCCGGACGACGTATACGTTTTGACCAAGCTCGGCATCCTCGAATACCTCACCGGCGGAATCACGATGATGTTCGACATGTATTTTGCCCGCGAGAGCATTGCGCAGGCCGCGATCGACATGGGATTTCGCGCCGCGCTGGTCGGCTGCGCTAACGATTTCGGCGGCACCGCCGAGCAAACGGTCCAGGAATACGAGCGGTTTTCAAACTATCATCCGCTGATTACCTATCGTCTCGGTTTCCATGCGGAATATACCACAAGCCGTCCGCTGCTCGACGGCCTTGCCGCCATGGTGCAGGCGCTCAAACAGCCTTTTTACACGCACCTGTGCGAAACGCAGGCCGAGGTGGACTCTTGCGTGGCGCATTCCGGCATGCGGCCGGTCGAATACCTCGACTCGCTCGGGCTGTTCGATTACGGCGGGGGCGGGTATCACCTCGTGCATGTTTCTGAGCGGGAAATGGACATCCTCAAGCGCAGAAAAATGACTGTCGTCACATGCCCCGGTTCCAACACAAAGCTCGCCAGCGGCGTTGCGCCGGTGTACGAGTATCTCGAACGCGGTATCCCTGTCGCCATCGGAACGGACGGTCCGGCAAGCAACAACTGCCTCGATTTCTTCCGCGAAATGTTCCTTGTTACCGGGCTGCAGAAGCTCCGGCACGGCGCGGAGGCCGTGGACGCGGAGGCCGTGCTGGCTATGGCCTGCCGAAACGGCGCATATGCCTGCGGCTTTGACACATGCGACTGTCTTGCCGCCGGAAAACAGGCCGACCTGATACTGATCGACCTTGATCAGCCAAATATGCAGCCGCTCAACAACATCGAAAATAACATCGTTTACAGCGGCAGCAAGCAAAACGTCGCGCTGACGATGATCGCCGGAAAAATTCTCTACGAGCGCGGCGAATTCTTTGTCGGCGACGATCCGGGGCGGATCTACGCGGAAGCCAACCGCATCATCCACAGCATGCGGTGAACGCCTTTTTCGCGTCCTGTCGCGCCGCCTCAAGTCACATCTGCGCCATTTTTTCGCACGATTCCCAGCGTATCATAGAACACAGATTACATGAGATTGGTGGTATACATGATCGATAAAAACAGGATTGCCCCGCTTTTTTCCGGCTGGGACGAAACGCTGATCCGCTCATATTTACAGGGACACATGGGGTATGCGCTTGCAAACGACGAGGAAAATCCCACCGCGGCTCAGATCGTGATGGGCGACTTCTGTTTCATCGCCGGCGTGCCGGACGACGCGCTGGCCGCGCGTGCCGCTTCCTGGGAGATCGCCCCGCAGAACAAAGACTGGTGCGCCTGTATAGAACGTGTCTGGGGCGGCGGCGTAAACAAGCATCTGCGCTATGCCATCAAGAACGAGCCGGACGTGTTCGACACGAAACGGCTCGCGGCGTTCACGCGCTCGATGCCGATCGGCTTCTCCCTGCGCCCGTTCGACGCAAAGCTCTGCGCGCAATCCCGACGCGAACGCTGGTCGAAGGATTTCTGCGCGCTGTTCGACAGCGACGAGGACTTTCTCGCGCGCGGGCTGGGCATGGCGGTCGTGTTCGACGGGCAAATCGTGTCCGGAGCGAGTTCCTATTGCATTTTCGACGGCGGCATCGAAATCGAAATCGACACCAAGCCGGAGTTCCGGGAACGCGGCTTTGCCACGGCCTGCGGTGCGGCGCTGATACTGGAATGTCTCGAGCGCGGGCTTTACCCGAGTTGGGACGCATACGACCTGCGTTCCGTGTCCCTCGCCGAAAAGCTCGGCTACCATATGGATCATCCGTATTTGGTTTACGACCGTATAAACAGCGAGACGTAAACGCGCCTCCGCTTTCCTTGCGCAGTATACCGCCCCGTCTCCTACTGAGGAAACGGGGCGGTTTTATGTTGTCTGTCCGGATACTTCTCCGTGCACGCCTGCGGACGCTGCGAAACGGAACCTGCTCAGCCCATCGTCGGCGCGGTGCGTACAGCGCGGCGTTTGCGAAATAGATTTTTCCGCTCCCTCTTTAGGAACGCAACGGTGTCCTTGATGGTCGTGCTGAGATCGCGCGGCTTATAGCCAAGATCGTTTTTCGCTTTTTCATAGGTGAAGCGCGCGTTGCTGGTCAGCGTATAAAGCGTATAGCGCGTAAACAGCGGCGCTTCTTTGCGGATCTTGTAATACAGCTCCGCAAGCGGCGCGGTCAGCTTTGCAAACCATAGCGGCAGCACGGTCCTGATTTTGCGCCCGCCGGTCACGCGCGAGAGTGTATTGAGCAGTTCGCGGACCGGTATATAACGGTTGGAAAGGATGTAGCACTCGCCCTTTTTCCCTTTTTTTGTCGCGGCGATCACCCCTTCGGCCACGTCGCGTACATCCACAAAATCGTAACCGCCCTCCACGCAGGCCGTCAGGCTGCCATTGAGATAGTTGATGATCATCTGCGTGAGGTGCCCATGGCCGTAATCGTTTGGGCCGATGATGCCGGAAGGATGGATCACGGTCGCGTCCAGACCGTTTTTCGCCGCGTCGAGAACAATCTGCGTCGCGGCTGCTTTGGTCTTGGCGTATAACCCGACCACGGCGTCCGGACGGAACCCTTCGATTTCGTGCTGAACAACGCCGTTCGGCAGTTCGGGGATTGCATGTACGGAGCTGATATAGACCAGTTTCTTCACGTTGTGTTCCATGCACAGATCGACGACGTTCTGCGTCCCGCGGACATTAACGTCCACGACGCGCTGGTCATATTTCGACGCTACGGAAACAATACCCGCGCAGTGGATCACATACGTTTCATCAGTGCTGTCCAATCCGAAAAACAGCGGTTCGAGCGAGTTTTTTTCGCGTACGTCGCCGCGCACAATCGACACCGCGTCACCATAGAGCATGGTGACGTCCTCGTTCGGCATGGCGAACCCGCGTACCGTTTCCCCGGCCGCCAGCAACTCGCCCGCGACCGTGTTACCCAAGTGTCCCCCCACGCCCGTGATAATATAAATTCGTTTCATTTGCGTTTGCCTCGCTTTCACAAAATGATCATACGGCTGGATTGTTACGCCGTTATTACGCAAAACGGACATTTTAACGACAGATTTACAAAATCTTTATGAATCGCAGGTGTTGCCGCACAATACCGGATCCATACGCCGGATTCCGCTCGTTTCCGGCCGGCTGTTCACGCAGGTTGCACCTGAACATCTGTTCGGTTATAATAAAGGCGGGATGATTTTCCGGATGCATATCCGACCCAAAACCAAACGGAGGATACGGACATGAACGAAACCGCTCTGAGAGATCTCTGCCAAAAACGTGGCTTTTCCGCCGAACAAACCGAAAAAGCCCTTGCCGCGGTTCGCGCGCTGGAATCCTTCCTGCTCGGCAGAGGAACCTCACTGGAGGACGCCTCCGCAGAAGACATCCGCGCGTATCTCGACCTGCTCATCCGCAAAAAACGCTGTTTGCTGGAGGACCTGCTTGCCATGGCGCGGTATTTTTACCTCGCCGGCAGGAATGAAATCTATATCTATTTCACCTCTCTGCTCGGCGGCGTCGGCGTAATCGAGAACATCGAAGCCCGGCTTGCCGGCGCGGTGGGAAACGAGAACGCAAAAAATATCCTGTCCGGACTGGCGCGCCCGCCGCTCGGCAGCGACCCTTCCGCCTTCCCTGCCTTTACGAGCGCGCTGATGGAGAGACTGGAGCAGAGTCTGCCGGAGGATACGCTGCGACAGGCGCTCGCGGGCAATAACCACGGGATTCCCGCCTCCGCGTTCGACACGGAAAAAACCGAATTTGAAAAAGCCGTCTCCCTGGACGCGTACCTGCGCGGCAAACATGCGCGGCAGGTAGCCGAACTCCAGCGCTGCTGCGACAAAGGCGAAGTCTGGTTCGAACAGACGATCACGCAGGACGTGGTCGATTTCGTTTCCGCCAACCAGGAAATCCTCTCTGCCGTACGCGACGGAAACGTGCTGTACGTTACAAAAATTCCTTATGACCCTGCGAAATACCTGACTGCAACCGACCCGGCCCAAAAACGCTATTATGCCTGCCACTGTCCGTTTGCGCGCGAGGCGATCAAAAGCGGCGGCCCCTGTATCTCCGAAAACTGGTGCTACTGCAGCGGCGGGTTTGCAAAATATCCGTTCGAGGTGCTCTTTGGACGCAGTCTCCGCGTGGAATTGCTCAGTTCGGTCCTGCGCGGCGACCAGGTGTGCCGGTTCGCCGTTCATCTGGATTAAGCGTAGCATTCTTTCTTCAAATCTGCTTCAACAAAACCCTGCCGATTCACATTATTGCGCAAAAATACGGAACGCACTGCGGCGTTCCGAAGGGACCGTCAAAAAACTTGTTTTTGACGGAGCAACCACGTTTTGCCTCTCGTCCTTCGGACTCCCGGGCGGCAAAACGCACAGAGAAACCGCCCGAAACGGGCGATCCGTTACGCCGTATAAACCGGCGCAGCCGGAATATACAGGTTAAGGGTTACAACCCTTAAGGTGTGTTTCTAAAGTATGAAAGATGCAGTTATGCTGGATCGGCTTGCAGATTGAGAC
>CAYTHS010000102.1:0-9640 GCA_964437665.1 uncultured Oscillospiraceae bacterium | reverse complement strand
GATGGCTTTCCTATGCCTTCTTCCTTTTTGCGAACTTTATTGTACGCTATCGAGAGAAACAGAGAAAACTTTCTTCGCTTCCTTTTCTCTCTTTTAAATAAAGAGAGAAACAGAGAAAACTTCCTTTACCGTATTGCGAAAATTAAAAAGAAATTTAACTTTGTTTCTTTCTCTTTAAAGAGAAAGAAACAGCCTGTCAAAAAAGCCTCCGGGATTGTTAAGGGCCGCAGCCCTTACCCCGTTGAATCCGGTTGTGCCGGTTCATCCGGCGCAACGGATCGCCCGTTTCGGGCGGTTTCTCTGTGCGTTTTGCCGCCCGGGAGTCCGAAGGACGAGAGGCAGAGAGCGGTTGTCCCGTCAAAAACCTGGTTTTTTGACGGCCTCAAAGAACGTCAACTCTCCCCCAGCACACGGTCGAGCAGATCGTCGCTCGCCAGATGCGGCAGCGTGATATGCGCTTTGCCCTCTTCGCGCTCGTTATAGCGCGCGGCGGTTTCGAGCGCGTGTTCGTTGCCCGCCCAGCTCCGGCGCGCCACGCCGCCAATCACGTCCCACGAAATTGCGCTTTCGATCACGCGGTCGACACGTTCGCTGCCGTCGAGCAGCAGCCCGAACCCGCCGTTGATCGCCTTGCCGACGCCCACCCCGCCGCCGTTATGGAGCGTGCAGAGCGTCATGCCGCGCGCGGCGTTGCCCGCAAAACACTGCGTGGCCATGTCGGCCATAACATTGCTGCCGTCCTTGATGTTCGCGGTCTCGCGAAACGGCGAATCCGTTCCGGAAACGTCGTGATGATCACGCCCGAGCATGACCGGGCCGATCTCGCCGGCACGCACCATCTCGTTGAATTTCAGCGCAATACGCCGCCGTCCCAGTTCGTCCTGATAAAGAATGCGTGCTTGCGTGCCGACCACGAGCCGGTTCTGCTCCGCGTCCCGAATCCAGATGTAGTTGTCCCGGTCCTGCCAGCAGCGGTCCGGATCGATGCACTCCATCGCCGCGCGGTCGGTCTTTTGCAAATCTTCGTGTTTTCCGCTCAGGCACACCCAGCGGAACGGCCCGTAGCCATAGTCGAAAAGCATCGGACCCATGATATCCTCCACATAGGACGGGAAAACGAACCCGTCCTTCGTGTCGGTCCCGTTTTTGGCGATCCATGTTTCGCCCGCGTCGAACACGGCCTTGAGAAACGAATTACCGTAGTCGAAGAAGCGCGCACCGCGGTCCGTAAGCGTTTTGACTGCGGCGATATGCCGTTTGAGCGACGCGTCCACCTTCCGCGCAAACGCTTCGCGGTCGCTGTGCAGCAGCACCGTGCGCTCCGCAAACGTCAGTCCGGCCGGGCAATACCCGCCGCCGTAAACATTATGACACGAAGTCTGGTCGCTGAGCAGGTCGATCTGAAAATCCCGCTCAATCGCCGCTTCCAGCAGATCGACAATGTTGCCGTGATACGCGATGGAGATGCTTTCTCCCGAACGGCGATACTTATCCGCAAGTGCGAACGCCTCGGCAAGGTCGACGGTAACGACGTCCACCCACCCCTGGTCGAGCCGGGTCTGGATGCGGGAGCGGTCAACCTCCGCAAAGAGGCCCACCGCGCGCGCGATGCGCGCCGCCTTGGGCTGCGCGCCGCTCATACCACCAAGGCCGGAGGAGACAAAAACCCTGCCGCCTAAATCGCCGTCGGCAGGCACGCCGAGATACTTGCGTCCAAAGCCCAATATCGTATTGAAGGTACCGTGCACGATGCCCTGCGGTCCGATGTACATCCAGCCGCCTGCGGTCATCTGGCCGTAGTTGGCGACGCCCATCTGCTCGGCGATTTCCCAGTCGTCCTGGTTGTCGAACATGCCGACCATCAGCGCGTTGGTCAGAATCACGCGCGGCGCGCCTGGCGCACTCGGAAACAGTCCGAGCGGATGCCCGGATTCAACCACCAGCGTCTGCTCCTCGGTCAGTTCTTCGAGGTAACGCTTGATGAGCCGGTACTGCAGCCAGTTCTGGCAAGCCTGTCCCGTTTCGCCGTAGGTGACCAGTTCATAAGGATAGAGCGCCACGTCGAAATCGAGGTTGTTGTCGATCATCACCTGAAACGCCCTGCCTGCCGGGCATTTGCCCTTATATGCCTCTATCGGTTTTCCGTAGATACGTCCCTGCGGGCGATAGCGGTAGGCATAGATGCGCCCGCGCGTTTTGAGCTCCTGCAAAAACTCCGGCGCAAGCGTTTCGTGCAGGCTTTCCGGCACGTACCGCAGTGCGTTTTTGAGCGCCTGCCGCGTCTGCGCCGGGTTCAGACGGTAGCCGCGGTCCGGTGCGCGCCGCATGGCCGGGTCAAACGCCGGCATTACCGGCAGTTCGCCGGAAAGAGAGATCGTTTGTACACAAGATTCTTCTTCTTTTTGCATCGCTTGCCGCCTTCCTGTCAGTTCAATTCGCCGCAGACCGCTTCCACGGCGGAAATCAGTTCGCCGCTCTTTACGATCCGCTCGCATTTCGCCATCTGTTCGTACATCACCGTGTCGTGCTCAATCACCGGCACTTCACGCCGCAGAACGCAAAACGCCGCCTTCGTTGCAGGCGCAAGATTGTCTTCTCCGGCAAGGCTGATCGCCTGTCCCGCCGCAAACAGTTCGATGGCGAGCACGCGCGAAGCGTTGCCAAGGATACTCGCGGCCTTGCGCGCGGCAATGGTGCCCATGCTTACGTGGTCCTCCTGATTGGCCGAAGACGGGATGGAGTCCACGCTCGCGGGATGCGTGAGAATCTTGTTTTCCGAAACCAGCGCCGCCGCCGCATACTGCGCGATCATAAAGCCGGAGTTGAGTCCGCCGTTCGGGGTCAGAAACGCGGGAAGCCCATTGTTGAGATACGGATTGACCAGCCGCTCGGTGCGCCGCTCGGAAATATTCGCCAGTTCCGCAAGCGCGATGCCGAGAAAATCGAACGCGAGCGCCATCGGCTGGCCGTGGAAGTTACCGCCGGAAATCACGTCCCCGTCTTCCGGGAAGATCAGCGGGTTGTCCGTCACAGCGTTGATTTCCCGCAGAACGGCGTCCCGCACGTAAAAAACAGCGTCCCGGCTCGCGCCGTGCACCTGCGGAATGCAGCGAATGGAATAAGCGTCCTGCACCTTTCCGGCGACGGTTTCGCCGCAATATCCGCTGCCGCAAAGCAGTTTTCTCAGGTTTTCAGCAGAAGCGATCTGCCCGGGGTGTGCGCGCAGCATCTGGATACGCGCGTCGAACGCGCCCGTAATGCAGGTCTGCGCTTCGCACGTCATCGCGGCGACGACGTCCGCTGTTTTCAGCAGCTGCAGCGCGTCCCAGACCGCCAGCGCGCCGACGGCGGTCATCACCTGCGTGCCGTTGATAAGCGCAAGCCCTTCCTTGGCCGCGAGCTTCACAAGCGGAATTCCCGCGCGGCGCATCGCTTCCGCGCCGGGCAGGACTTCCCCGCCGAACTCCGCTTCCCCTTCTCCAATCATCGGCAGCACCATATGCGCCAGCGGGACAAGATCGCCGCTCGCACCGAGACTGCCCTTCTCCGGAATTACGGGGTGCACCCCGTAATTGAGCATCGCAAGGAGCGTCTCCATTGTGGAAAGCCGGATGCCGGAATACCCGCGAGAAAGCGCGTTGAGCCGCAGCAGTATCACCGCGCGTACCGCGTCGGTCGGCAGCGGGCCGCCCGTGCCGCAGGCGTGGCTGACGATGAGGTTGCGCTGGAGCGCCTCGGTATCGCCGTTTTCAATGCGTTTGTCCGCAAACTTGCCGAATCCGGTCGTCAGTCCGTACACCACCGCGCCGCTTTTGCACTTTTCGTCCACGAGCGCGCGTGCACGGCAGACGGCGAGCTGCGCCGGTTCCGAAATAACAGCTTTTTCCATTTTGCGCGCAGCACGCGCGACTTCTTCGAGTAAAAGGTCCGCCCCGTTGAGTTGTATCATGATTTGTTTTTACTCCCGTACCATGTGAAAATCGTTTGACGGCTACCTTGAGTCTATCCCCCGATGCGGTGCTGCGTCAATACAATCAAAATAATATAAAATTACCAAAAGCACCCGTTTTAAGGCTTTTTTTGAGCATCACGACAGCGTGATAAAGTAATTTGAGGCGCCTCGGAATCGCGCATAAAAAGATTTTTTCAATGTAACATAGTCACTGTTGCAGCGCAAGGTACGCGGTATGATAAGTGCAACGAAAAGCAAAGGAGCGATTACGATGTCTGTCACGACCATTACGAAGGATAACTTCGATCAGGAAATCCTTAAGGAAAGCAAAACGGTTCTTCTCGACTTCTGGGCAAGCTGGTGCGGCCCGTGCCGCATGGTATCCCCCATCATCGACGAAATCGCCAAAGAACGCGGCGATCTCAAGGTGGGCAAGGTCAACGTGGACGAGCAGCCCGAGCTGGCCGCACGCTACGGTGTAATGAGCATCCCCACGCTCGTCGTCATGAAGGACGGTAAAGTTGTCAATCAGACTGCAGGCGCAAGGCCCAAGCCTCAAATTCTTTCCCTGATCCCGTAACCAGGCAATCAGAACAAGCGGAAGCGCCGTCCGGATAAACCGGGCGGCGCTTTCGTTTTGTCCCGTTATAAACGGCTTTTCCTTATTGGAAACATCAGGCAAATTCCCGGTATCGCGGCTCCAATGCTAAAGTCTGCGCTTTCACGCAGGCTTTAGCGGGGTAAGGGGGAACGATGCTCCAAGTATGCCGATTGTTGTCAAACGGGCGGCCTTACAGCGCGCCGCCCTCGCGGTCAAAGCGTTCCTTGTCAATCCAAAGTCCCAGCGCCGGGTTCGGCACAAAGAAAATCTCCTCGCCGTCCGGCATGGTGTTGTAGCCATACTTCAGCTTCTGCGGGTCGTAGCGCTTCATCATTTCGTTCACGTCCGCCGAGCGGAAATGAACGGATTCGATCTGCTCGCGCATTTCGGGCTGCACCGCATAGGTCACGGTAAACCGCCCGTCCGACGAGCCGTGGATCAGGTGCGCCGCGGCGCCCATGTTGGCGCGCAGGTCGTCGCATTCCGGACTGCGGAAGAGCTCCAGCACTTTCGTGCGTCCGCAGTAACCGTACTTGCGGATCAGCTGGTCGACCGCGCCGTCCTCGCCAAAAGTCTCAACTCCCGGCGCGAGAATGAGCAGTTCGCCGCCGTTTGCAACGGCCATGCGCGTGCGGTAAACGGCCTTGTTGCCCAGCCAGGTGCTGTGAAACTCGCTCGGATCGAGGTAGACCACGCACTTTTTCAGGCCGTGCGGCACAAAGTCGATGTTCTTTTTCTGCGCCAGAGCGATCGCCGCCTCCAGCACGTCCCGCTCGCGGCCGGCAAACAGTCCGTGCGTATGGATTTGCCCGCCCGGCGCGGTGGTCACGGTCAGAAGGAAGATAATCGGCCGTTCCGCCAGAAAATGGCTGAGCGCATAGTCGAAGATTTCGCGCACGGGCGTGTGATCGCGCCCCATCATGCGTTCCATGCCGAACACGGCGCCGACCATATGGGACTTGTTGATCATCTCCGCGCCGCCGGCGCCGACAAACACGTTTTTGGAATGGTTCGCCATGCCGATGACCTCGTGCGGAACGACTTGTCCCGGCGAAAGGATGAGATCGTACGATTCGTCCATGATCCGGCGGTTGACTTCCACACCGATCGGCTCGGTCCAGAGACCCTCCGTGATGCCGGAAATAAATTCGCCGGGCACTTCGCCAATCTTTTCCACTTCGGTGCGCCAGTTATGCACGATGAACCGTTCAAGCGGGATATCTCCGCACATATCCGCCGCTTCCGCTTCCGTCATAGCGCGGTGCGTGCCAAGTGTCGGCAGGATATCGACCACTGCACCTTGATCGGCATAGTAATGATAGCACACGTTCGTGATGAACCCGGCCTTGCTATGGTACCGCGTAAAGTCCGGGGGAAGGATCAGCACCTTTTTTGCGGGATGCGCGCCGCAGAACGAAAGCAGCGCCTCGCGAAGCTCGCCGTCCGTAAGTCCCTGTTCGGTTTTTGCGCGCAGGCAGAGGTCCATATGCTTACACTCCCGAATATGCGGAGAAACCGCCGTCGATGGGCAGCACCGTGCCCGTTACAAAGCTGGAAGCATTGTCGTCCAGCAGGAAGAGCAGCCCGCCGATGAGTTCCTCGGCTTCGCCGAAGCGCTCCATTGGAGTGTTGCGCAGGATTTTGTTGGTGCGCGCGGTGGGCGTGCCGTCTTCGTTCCAGAGCAGTTTTGCGTTTTGCTGCGTCGAGAAAAAGCCCGGCGCAATGGCGTTGACGCGGATGCCGGTATGCGAAAAATAGACCGCAAGCCACTTGGTGAAGTTGGAAACGGCGGCTTTCGCAGCGGAATAGGCGGGTATCTTTGTCAGCGGTGTAAACGCGTTCATGGAGGATATATTAATAATCGTGCCAGCGCTCCTCTCCGCCATATCCCGCGCGAAAGCCTGCGTCGGAAGCAGGGTGCCTTTGAGATTCAGCCCAAACACAAAGTCGAATCCTGCGGGGTCAAGGTCAAAAAAGCTCTTCTTCCCTTCGAGGAAGGATTCCGTGTGATCAAAAAACTCGTCGTCCGTGGTCGCTTTGGCGTTGTTGCCGCCCGCGCCGTTGACGAGGATGTCGCAGGGACCGTACGCGCTAAGGACCGCCTGATGCGCTTCTTCAACGCTCTTGGCTTCCAGCACATTGACGGAAACGCCCATCGCCTCCCCGCCTTCGCTTTTGATTTCGTCGGCGAGCGCCCGGGCCTTGTCCCCGGCCAGGTCAAGGATTGCAACTTTCGCGCCGCAGAGCGCAAGCGCCTTTGCGAACATGCTGCAAAGCACGCCCGCGCCGCCGGTCACGACGGCCACTTTGCCGGAAAAGTCCGGCCGATACGGTAATTTCATAATAGATTACGCCTCCTCAAACAGTGTAGGTGGAAGCGGACGTATCGCCGCCTTCGCCGGTCCAGTTGGTGTGGAAGAACTGCTTGCGCGGTTTGTCCACACGTTCATAGGTATGCGCGCCGAAATAGTCGCGCTGAGCCTGCAGCAGGTTCGCGGGCAGCCGTCCGGTCGTGTAGCCGTCGAAATACGTCAGCGCCGCGCTCATCGCCGGCGCCGGCACGCCCGTTTCGACCGCCGCCGCGACAACTTTGCGCCACGCGGACACGCAGGATTTAACGGTGTTTGTAAAATAGGGGTCGAGCAGCAGATTGCTCAGCTCGGGATCGCGGTCGTACGCTTCCTTGATTTTGCCGAGGAAGGCCGAGCGGATGATGCAGCCGCCGCGCCACATGAGCGCCACGCCGCCGTAGTTGAGGTTCCAGCCGTAGGTCTTCGCCGCGGTGCGCATAAGCGTGTACCCCTGCGCATAGGAAACGATTTTGCTGGCATAGAGCGCCTGCCGGATTGCGTCGATGAGTTCTTTTTTGTCGCCCGTATAGGCCTTGACTTCATGCGGGAACGCCTTGGCCGCTTCCACGCGCTCTTCTTTCATGGCCGAAAGGCAGCGCGCGAACACCGCTTCGCCGATCAGCGTAAGCGGAACGCCTTCGTCCAGCGCGGAGATGGCCGTCCATTTGCCGGTGCCCTTCTGTCCCGCCGTATCGAGGATTTTGTCCACCATCGGCGCGCCGTCCGTATCGGTATACGCAAGGATGTCCCGCGTAATCTCGATAAGATAGCTGTCCAGTTCGCCGCGGTTCCAGCCCGCAAACACTTCGCTCATTTCGGCGGGCGTCATACCAAGGACGTCCTTCATGAGCTGGTACGCTTCGCAGATGAGCTGCATATCGCCGTACTCGATGCCATTGTGGACCATCTTCACAAAATGGCCCGCGCCGTTTTCGCCCACCCAGTCGCAGCAGGGCGTGCCGTCCTCGACCTTCGCGCAGATCGACTGAAAGATCGGCTTGACCAGCGGCCATGCGTCCTTCGACCCGCCGGGCATCATGGAAGGGCCCTTCAGCGCGCCTTCTTCGCCGCCGGAAACGCCGGTGCCGACGTATAGAAGTCCCTTACTCTCAACATACGCCGTGCGGCGGATGGTGTCCGGGAAGTGGCTGTTGCCGCCGTCGATAATCAGGTCGCCCGGTTCAAGCACGCCAAGCAGCTTCTCGATATAGTCGTCGACCGGCCGGCCGGCTTTGACCATGAGCATTACTTTGCGCGGTTTTTTGAGCGCGGCCTTGAGTTCCTCCAGAGAATGGCAGCCGACGATGTTCTTCCCCTTGGCGCGGCCGTCCGTGAAGCGGTCGACCTTTTCCACCGTGCGGTTATACACCGCGACCGAGAAGCCCTTCGACTCCATGTTCATCACCAGGTTTTCGCCCATTACGGCGAGCCCGATTAATCCGATATCTGCTCCGTTCATCGTTTTACCCTCGCGTTTCCTTTATAGATGCTCCAAACCTGCTCTTCGTCCGCAGGGGAAGCATAGTCGTTGAAATCGGTGACCGCCAGCGCGCCGGTCGCCCAGCCGAACTGCAGGCAGCGGCCCGGCTCCCAGCCGCTGAGCACGCCGTAAAGCAGGCCGCCGGTGAAGCCGTCCCCACCGCCGATGCGGTCGAGAACGGGAATTTTGCGCGGCTGTTCGATATACCATTCGCCGTCCGAGCAGAGAATCGCTCCCCAGAGGTGTTCGTTGGCGCTGAGCACCTCGCGCAGCGTGGTCGCAAAATATTTTGCGTTTGGATACGCCTTGCGCGCTTCGCCGATCATGCCCTTAAAGCCTTCGATCTTGGCGGCGAGGTCCTTGCCACCCGCTTCGGGTCCTTTGACCCCGAGCGCAAGCTGGAAGTCTTCTTCGTTGCCGACAAGGATGTCCGCCAGCGAAGCGATGCCGCGGAAAACCTTGGAGAGTTCCTTTTCGCGCCCCGCCCAGAACGACGCGCGGTAGTTGAGGTCGAACGCAACCTTCGTACCGTACGATTTGGCCTGCCGCGCCAGTTCTGCGCAGAACACGGCGGTCTCGGGCGAAAGCGCCGCGATCAGGCCGGAAATATGCAGGATTTCGACACCTTCTTCGCCAAAGATGCGGGGAAGGTCGAATTCTTCAATGGACAGCGTGCGCCCGACTTCACCCGTGCGGTCGTTCCAGACGCGCGGCCCGCGAAGGCCGAACCCGCTGTCGGCGATGTTGAACTGATGCCGGTATCCCCAGGGGCCTCCCTGCGGAACGCTTGCGCCCTCGTAACGGATGTTGCGGCCGCGGAGTTCGTTTTGAATGAACAGCGAAATCGGGCTTCCCTCGACAAACTTGGTCAGCGTCAGGCATTCGCGCCCCAGCGAGGACGCGATATTGAGCACGTTGGATTCCGCGCTCGAACTGCGCAGCAGGTAGCGCTCGCTGATGTGTACGCTCTGGCGGCCTTCCGGCGTGATACGGACGCCCATGCTCGTCGGGCATGCGATAGCATATCTTGCTTTTTTCGGCATATTGTTCCCTCTTTCCCTGTGATTGGATTCGTTTTGTGCAAACAAGCGGGGTACTAATAAAGATTTGACCCGTATTATAAGCATATCAACAGAATTCTACAGGTTCTATTAAAATCGTGCTTGAAACATTGACATTCTTGCTCTATACTGGGTTTATGGAAAAAGACGCCGAGCTAATCCAGCACGTTTTTCAGCAGCGGCAGCATATGCTGC